>JANLGX010000143.1 GCA_024654005.1 Gemmatimonadaceae bacterium
ACCCGCTGCTGGTGGACAGCTACGGCGTGCTGGCCCTGGACGCCCGGGTGCGGGTACGCCCGGCGTCGGAGGCGCCCGTGCCGCGGCTGGCCATCCGACCGTATCCGAAGCAGTTGGAGGAGGCGGTGGAGGTCGCCGACGGACGCACCCTCCTCCTGCGACCCGTCCTCCCGGAGGACGAGCCGTCGTTGCAGCGGATGTTCAAGGCGCTGTCGCCCGAGGAGGTCCGATTCCGGTTCTTCGTGCCGCAGAAGACGTTCTCACACATGAACACGGCGCGCTTCAGTCAGATCGACTACGACCGGGAGATGGTCCTCGTACTCACGGAGCGGGGTATCGCGGGCGAGACGCCGATCACGGGCATCGTGCAGATGAGCGCCGACCCGGACAACGAGAAGGCCGAGTTCGCCATCCTCCTCACCAAGGAGTCCACCGCGTTGGGGCTGGGCGTGTACCTCCTGCGCCGGCTCATCGAGTACGCCCGCAGCCGCGGCATCCAGCGTCTTCACGGGGACGTGCTGGCCGACAACAACACCATGCTCAAGCTGTCGCGGGTGTTGGGCTTCGTCACCAAGCAGGTGGAAGGAGAGCCCGGCGTGGTCCGGATCGAGTTGCAGATGTGAGGTCCGGGAATCGACGCGCCCCGCACGGAAGTCTTCACGTACGGGGCGCGTCCCCTATCTTGTGTACCGACTTGTGTACCGACCCGACCCGGTAGCTCAGTTGGTAGAGCAACGGACTTTTAATCCGTAGGTCCTGGGTTCGAGACCCAGCCGGGTCATTCCCGATTCTCGCTCCGCTCCTTTCGCTGCCCGTAGGCCGTCATCCCGCTCGGCTTGTAAATGGCCAGGACCGTGGCGACGGAGAGCAGCACCAGCGCGACGCCCGCGTGCAGTACCACCGACGGCGTGCGCAGCGCCTCGAGGCTTCCGCCGGCCGGCGCCGGATCGCGCGCGACTCCCGCGAGGAACTCGAGCGTCCGCAGGTAGAGCAGCAGTACGACGGTCGCGAAGATCGTGATGCCGAGCTTGAAGATCACCCAGTAGTGCCGGAACAGCCCCCACTTCGTGATTAACGACTGCGCGATACCGCCCAGCAGCGCGACGAACGCGAACGGAACGAGGACGTAGCGCCCCATCAGATCGAGACCGATGTAAGCCGCGCGCACGGTCTGCGCGTCGCTGCTGACGAGCGCGGCGATCGCCAGCCCGAGCGACGCGACTATCGCTCCGACCCATCCCACGGAAGCCGTGACGTGCGTGACTAGCGCGGCCTTGCGCCAGGGCCGGGAAACGATCATGGCCGCTGCTCGTTCTCGCTTCTGATACGCATCTATTTCCCCTCGCTACCTTTTCGGCCATGCAAGAGGTGGCCGACTCCGGAAAGTGGCGGGCGCTGGCCCTGCTCGGTAGTGCCGAGCTGCTCGGAATGTCGCTCTGGTTCTCGGCGAGCGCGGTGTCGCCGCAGCTCGCCGGGCTGTGGGGGCTGTCGCCGTCGGAGGCCGGCTGGCTCACCACGGTGGTGCAGCTCGGCTTCGTCGCCGGAACGGCGGTCGCCGCGACGCTCAACCTCGCCGACATCGTTCGCTCGCGCACGCTGTTCGCGGTGTCCGCGCTGGCGGGCGCCGCCGCGAACGCGGCGATTCTCTCGGTGGACGGCTACCAGGGCGCGCTGGCGTTACGGTTCCTCACCGGATTCTGCCTCGCGGGAGTGTATCCGCCGGCGATGAAGATGATCGCGACGTGGTTCCTGACGCAGCGGGGACTCGCGATCGGCACGATCGTGGGAGCGCTCACGATCGGGAAAGCCACGCCGTATCTGGTGAACGCGATTCCCGACACGGGCCCCGCGCCCGTCGTGCTCGCCGCGTCGGCGGGCGCGACCATCGCCGCGCTGATGGTATGGATTGGATTTCGCGACGGGCCGTACGCGTTCGCATCGCGGCCGTTCTCCTGGGGGCTGGTCGGCTCGGTTGCGCGCGTGCGCGAATGGCGGCTCGCGACGGCCAGCTACCTCGGCCACATGTTCGAGCTGTACGCGGTGTGGACGTGGATTCCCGCCTTTCTCACGGCGAGCGTGCTGGCGCGCAACCCGGATTCCACCGCACCCGTCACGCTGCTGTCGTTCCTCGCAATCGCCATCGGTGGAGCGGGATGCATCTGGGGCGGACTGTTCGCCGACAAGGAAGGGAGAGAGAAGCTCGTCACCATCTCGCTCGTGGCCAGCGGCGCATGCTGCCTCCTGAGCGCGCTGCTGTTCGGAACCTCGCTCTGGCTGCTCGCGCCCTTCGCCTTGGCGTGGGGCTTCTTCGTGATCGCCGACAGCGCGCAATTCAGCACGCTCGTCACGGAGTCGGTGCCGCGGCACGCGGTGGGTACCGCGCTCACGATGCAGACGTCGCTCGGATTTCTGCTGACGATGCTGCCGATGCAGCTCGTTCCGTGGACCGCCGAGCGGATCGGCTGGAGGTGGGCGCTCGTCTTTCTTGCGCTCGGACCGGCCGCCGGGATCGCGGCGATCAGACGGTTGGCGGAAGCGCGGAGAACTACCACCACTGAGAACCGATAAGCTGCCCGCTTTCAGCTGGTAGCGGGCAGCTCTTCAGTTCGAAGTGGTAGTCAAAAGCCTGCTACCTTCCTGTGACCGAACTCTCCGGCGGAACCGCCGGCCCGATCCCGTCGGGATCGTGATGCTTCTTGTGCGTGAGCAGCCGATAAAACGCCCACGACGTGAGGCCGAGCACGAACCCCCAGCTCAGGGCCATGAAGATGATCGCTCCGGTTGTCATACTGCCGTCCTCCCCGACTGGTCGACTTCCACGAAGCCGGCGCGGTCGTCGTAGTTGTTGCGCTTCCACGCGATGCGGATCAGGAACGCGAACACGATCGCGAAGCCGACGATGATCAGCCGCGCAGTCGTGACGTACGGGTGCATCTCCGGCGTCAGCGTGCCGCCGCCGGCCGCCTTCGCGTTGGTGAGGATCGGAATCGCATCCTGCGTGCCCCACCATATCAGAATGAACAGCAGGTACACCGGCGTCACGTAGGTCATCACGAACTTAAAGATGCGCGGGATCTGAATGTCCGCGCCCTGGTGGATCGACGCCCACGCGTTCTCCGGCTTGAACACCCACATGAACAGCACCGTCTCGATCACCGCGAGCAGCACGAGGCCGAACGTGCCGGCCCAGTAATCCCACTCGTCGAGGAAGCCGTACTGCAGCCAGAATATGTTCATGAGACCGAACAGCAGCGTGACCACGCCGAACGACCAGGCGATGATCTCGCGCTTCCAGCCGAACTCCTCCCGGAAGAACGCCACGATCGGCGTGAGCATCGCGACCGACGACGTGATGCCGGCGAAGAACAGCAGCGCGAACCACATGAAGCCCAGCACGTTGCCCATCGGCAGCTGCTGGAACACGACCGGCATCGTCGCGAAGCCGAGGTTGAACGAGCCCGACTGCGCCACGGCCATCGCACCGGTGACGCCGAAGAACACCACCGCGGCCGGAATCGCGATCGTGCCGCCGAGCACGACTTCCGCCGTCTCGTTGGTGGCCGCGGTCGCTATTCCGTTCAGCGCGATGTCGTCCTTCTTGGAGAGATACGAGGCGTAACACTGAAGCGAGCCCATTCCCACGGACAGCGTGAAGAATATCTGTCCGGCGGACGCCAGCCAGACGCTGGGCTCATCCAGTCGCGAGAAGTCGGGATTGTAGATGAACTGGAGTCCCTGCCAGGCGGTTTCCCCGTTCGGCCCGGGTGGCAGGAAGATGACCACCACCGCGAGCACCGCGGCGAAAAGGAAGAGAATCGGCATGCCGATTCGTGCGAGCTTCTCGATTCCACCCGAGATTCCGCGCGACAGCACCCAGATGTTGATCGCGAGCGTCACGAGGAAGAAGCCGAGCGCCATGGTGTGGCTGCTGCCCGCCGTGATCCCCTGATACGATTGGAGATAGCCCACCATCGCTTCCTGCGTGGTGTTGCCCCAGTAGTCCTTGGTGATCGAGAAGAACGAGAACGCGAGCGTCCAGCTCTCGATGTAGGTGTAGTAGATCATCACCGTCAGCGGGATGATCATGCCCACGATTCCCAGATACTTGGCGGCCGGGTGCTTCCAGATCGCCGCGAACATCCCGGGGATGTGGCCCTTCCTGAACCGGCCGCCGTTCCGCCCCACGCCCCACTCGATCCACATCAGCGGAATGCCGAGCAGCAGCAGCGCGATGAAGTAGGTGATCATGAACGACCCGCCGCCGTTGACCGCGGCCTGTCGTGGGAAGCGCAGGAAGTTGCCGAGTCCGACGGCGTTTCCCGCCATGGCCAGGATCAACCCGATTCGGGTGCCCCATGCCTCGTGTGAAGAAGAGGTGCTCAAGTGTGCCTCGGTCGGGTGTGTGCCAATCCCATGGGAGCTACGACCCGCGAAATAGACGCCTGCGGCGCTGCGTGGGGAAGGGGGAGGGGGGCACCCTACCGCCCCGAGGTCCCTCCTGTCTTTTCCACCAGCTCGATCCCTCCCAGCACCATCGTCTTGTCGATTGCCTTGGCCATGTCGTACACGGTGATGAGTGCCACCGACACCGCGACGATGGCTTCCATCTCGACCCCGGTCCGGCTGACCGTCCGCGCTACGGCTTCGGCCCGCACTCCCGGCAGCGCGTCGTCCAGCTCGAGCGCGACGTCCACGTCCGTGAGCGGCAGCGAGTGGCACAGCGGAATCAGCTCCGCGGTTCGCTTCGCGGCGAGGACGCCCGCGACTCGCGCCACTCCCAGCACGTCGCCCTTCGGCGCCTGGTTCTCACGGATCGCCGTCAGCGTTGCCGCCTGCATGCGGATCTCTCCGCGCGCGCGCGCCATGCGCTCGGTCTCGGCTTTCGCGGTCACGTCCACCATGCGGGCCCGCCCGCTCGCGTCCACGTGGCTGAGCTTCCCGCTCGCGCCGCCGGGCTTGCTCACGAGAGGTGGTCGCTCAGGTCGAGCACGAGCTTAGCGGTCAGGAGCTGCGGATTCACGTTGCCCGCGGCCCGCTCCTTGGCGACCTCCACCAGGTCCGCGGCGGCCGCCAGGCGCGCGGCTCTGTGCCGGTCGTCGCGGGCCACCGCTTCACGGGTCCGCTCCGACAGCAGAACGGTCAACGCGGCCAGCGAATCCGTGAACGCGCCCCGCGCATTGCTCACGCCGCGCGTGAGGGCGAGCGAGAACCGCTCCGGCGAGCGGGCGGCGGCGGCGTCCAGCATCCGCCGCGCGACGGTGATCGCCTGCGCGTCCTCGGATTCGTTGAGAATGCGGCCCGGCGCTCCGCCGAGGAGATCCGCCCGCGGCTCCGAGCGCTTCGTCCTCTTCAGAAAAGCGCGCACGGCCTCGTCCCGGAGAAACTCCGCTACCTCCTTCTCCGTCAGCCGCGGCACGCGCACGGCCGCCACTCGCGAGCGGATGGTGGGAAGCAGGGACGCGGGCTCGCTCGACGTCAGGATGAAGAAGGTGTCGGCCGGCGGCTCCTCCAGCAGCTTGAGCAGCGCGTTCGCCGCCTGGTCGGCGCCTTCCTGCGATACCATGCGCTCGGCGTCGCCGATCACGAAGACTTTGCGCGCCGCGAGCGCGGGCGAGAGCAGCGCGTCGCGTGTCAGCGAGCGCACTGCGGCGATGAAGATCCCCTCGCTCCCCGACGGTGCCGCGTACAGCCCGTTATCCTCGACGCGCTCGGCGACGGCCTCGCGGTAATCGTCCCGCACGTCGTCGGGATCGGGATCGGAATCCTTGAGCCGCGGCCGCGGAAAGAACCAGTGCAGATCCGGGTGCTGCAGCTCGCGCATGTAGCGGCAGTGCTGGCACTTGCCGCACGGGCGATCCTCACCCGAGCACAGCAGCAGCTGCGCCAACCAGAGCGCGAGACGCTGCTTGCCGATTCCGGCGGGTCCGTGAAGCAGCAGGCTGGACGGCAGCCGTCCCGCCGCCGCGCTCCGCGCCAGCCGTTTGCGCAGCAAGGAGTGTCCGTACAGCGGAATCAGAGGCATGCCGGAATATGGCACGGTTCGTGACTCCTATGAATCCGCGAACCATCATGAGGAGACGTCATGCCAGGAAAAAAGGGAGTGCACGGTCCCGGGAAATTCGATCCGACTGGGCGCGGACACAGCCCGCGCGGGTCGTCCGTCACCGACCAGAAGAGCAATCCCGCCGATGAGCGGGTGTACGCGGAGGACAAGGCCCGCGTGGCGCAGACCGAGACGGACGACAAGGAATCGCTGATTCCACGGACTCACGAGAACCCCGCGCTCGAGGATCTGCGCCGCAGGCGTGAAGCAGCCGCGGAAGATCGCTCCGAGGATTGAGCAGCAAACGCCTGCGCGCGGAATGCGCCGGGTCAACAGGAGAGTGCGATGGCTGAGTCACTCAAAGGCAGAAAAGTCGCGTTTCTCGCGACGGACGGCGTGGAGCAGATCGAGCTGACCGAGCCGTGGAACGCTCTGCGCGCGGCCCAAGCCGATCTGTGCCTGGTCGCGGACAAGGAAGGCGAGATACAGGGAGTCAACCACGGCGAGAAAGGCGACAAGTTTCGCGTCGACAAGCTCGTCGACCAGGTGACGGCGAGTGATTTCGACGCGCTGGTGCTGCCCGGCGGCGTGCGCAGTCCCGACAAGCTGCGCACCAACCCCAAGGCGGTGGAATTCGTGCGCGGGTTCATGGAAGCCGACAAGCCGGTGGCCGCGATCTGTCACGGCCCGTGGCTGCTGGTGGAAGCGGGGG
>JANLGX010000144.1 GCA_024654005.1 Gemmatimonadaceae bacterium
GCCCGCTCGCAAGAGCGGGCGCGCTACTAGCTCTCCTGGAGCTTCCACCCTCGTTGCGTCCACCGACTCGATGCGTCGGTTGAGACAAACGCCCGCGACTAGCTTACGATAGACATGAACGAAGACGGGAACGCCAAACTCAAAAAGCTGCTGCTCTCCGGCGGCGCGATCGTCGGAGCCGCGGCGTTGTTCAACGCGTTCGCGCGGCAGGGCGTAGACCGTCTCACGAACCTGATCGGCGGCGAAGAAGGCGGGTTCAGCTGGCGCGGCCGCAGGATCGCGTTCACCAAGCGCGGCAGCGGGCCGGCGCTCCTGCTCGTGCACGGCATCTACCCGGCCGCGTGGTCGTACGAGTGGCGCAACAACGTCGACTACCTCGCCCGCACCAACACCGTCTACACCATCGACCTGCTCGGCTTCGGCCGCTCCGACCGGCCCACGATCCGCTACTCGGCGCGGTTGTACATCTCGCTCCTGTCCGATTTCGCCGCGCAGGTGGTCGGCACGCCGTGCGTGTTGATCGCGTCGTCCTTGTCGGCGGCGTACGCGCTCGTGCTCGGCGCACGCGATCCGCAGCGCTTTCCGGGCCTCGTGATCATCGCGCCGTCCGGGCTGGTGCGGCTGACCGAGACCGGCAGCGTCGCGCTCGACGCGGGCCGGCTCGCGCTCGACTCGCCGGTGCTCGGCACCGCGGCGTTCAACGCCATGGTTTCCTCGCGCGCGTTGCGCGCGCACCTGCGCAGGAAGTACTCGGACAACACCATCGTGACGCCGGAGCTCGTCCGCGTCGCGCACACGACCACGCACCAGCGCGGGGCGCGGCACGCGCTGGCGGCCGAATTCGCGGGACAGCTCAACATCGACGTCTCGCGCGCTGTGCGGCGGCTGATGCAGCCCACTTTGCTCGTGTGGGGCAGCGACAGCACCGAGGCGCCTCTGGACGAAGCGACGCGCTATCGCTCAATTCAGCCCGCTATCGAGCTTACCGTTTTGTCACCCGCGGGAGACCTGCCGCACGATGAGCGTGCCGAGGACTTTAATGTTATCGTTTCCGCATGGCTGAGTCGCCAGTCGCTCTCCTCCGCGCCCACTCCCGCCACGCTCCCTGGAACGCCCGAGGCCTCGCAGCGCATGTGACCGCGCTGGTGGACGCAGCGGGCTTGCGTCCAACCAACGCCTCGGCGCGCGCCGCGCCGACCGCGCGAGCGGTTCGGTTTTACGTGGCCGGCGGGTTGATGGATCGCCCCGACGGATCAGGCACCGCGGCCACGTACAACTACCGGCACCTGCTGCAGCTGCTCGCGATCAAGATCCGGCAGCGCGAAGGCCAGAGCCTCGAGTCGATCAAGCAGGAGTTCTCCGGAGTCACGGGTGACGCGCTCGAGCGGCGCATAGCGACATCTCTCGCGCCGGCGCTCGGCGCGGGCACCGCCGAAACCGTCGCGCACGACGACGATCCGGCGCGGTCATGGCGTAGAGTGGATGTCACCGAAGGAGTGGAGATTCACGTCCGATCCGACGTATCCGCCGCGAGAGAGAATGCGATTGTCGCGATGCGGGAAGCGGTACGCGCCGCGCTTGGGAGAGAGGACGTGCGCGATTAGAAGCGGTGACTAGTGACTAGTCACGACCGTCCTGGCGCTTTCAACTTCCGGATCGGCGGCTTTCCGGTCACCTTCTCCCATCCCGCTGCCGCGCCGCGCTGCGACAGCAGCGTCGCCAAGCCAGCGGTTATCGCCGACGCCAGCGTGAAGCTGAGCGCTTTCCTCCACAGCTCGATCGGCAGCTGCTTCACGTTCGGCGGATCCTCGTGCGTCACCGCGCGCCAGCCGCGGTTGAGCGCCTTCTGCACTATGGCGCCCGCCAGCATCGCCGACCCCGCCGCGACGATCGCCCACAGCATGCTCTCAGGCTTCTGTTTCTTCTTTTTCATTGGTAGTCCCTTTCAAGTGCTCTTACCCAGTGCCAGAGGGCAATACCGATGCCGCGCCCTTCTCGATCTCTCTAGGACGCAGGACGCAGGACGCAGGACGCAGCACGTGGCACGTAGCACGCAGCACGCAGCGCAGTTACAGCACGCAGCGCAGTTACAGCACGCGCCACAGCTTCTCGGCGCCCCAGCTCAGCAGCTTGTCCTTCAGCGGCCAGCCGCGGACTTCCTCCAGCGTCATCTCCTTCGAGTAGTTGAGGTCCTCGAAGAAGATGCCGTCCATGCGCTGGCCGAAGCCTTCGTCGAGCACGACGATGTTCGTCTCGTTGTTGAACGAGATGGAGCGGTTGTCGAAGTTCATCGAGCCGATGGTGGACCAGTAGCTGTCCACCACCATCGTCTTGGCGTGCATCATCGACGGCTGGTACTCGTAGATGCGCACTCCGCCTTCCAGCAGCTCGTCGTACATCGCGCGGCCGGCGTACCACGTGGTCTTGACATCGATCGGCGGGCCGGCCGTGAGCACGCGCACGTCTACGCCGCGCTTCACCGCCGCGATGAGCAGCGCCTTCAGGTTGCCGTCGGGGACGAAATACGAGTTGGCGATGTACAGCGTCTTGCGCGCGCCCGCCAGCGAAACGGAGAGGAAGCGCTCGGCCGGAGTGCTCCCCACGCTAGGAATCGTGTGCATCAGCCCGGCGTTGATGCCGCCGCGCTTGGAGAGCGCGGGCCACGGAAAGAACATGTCGCCCGTGATCAGCTCGCCGGTGGCTTCCACCCAGCCGGCGGCGAACGCCGCCTGCAGCGACGCGACGGTCGGGCCGCCGAAGCGCACGTTGGTCTCGCGCCACTGCCCTTCGCTGTGTCCGTCGCCCAGCCAGTAATCGGCCAGACCGAAGCCGCCGGTGTAGCCGATCTCGCCGTCCACGACGACGAGCCGCGCGTGCGACCGCTGCGTCGCCTGATGCAGCGTATACCACTTCAGGGGACGCAGCCACGCGACCTCGACTCCCGCCTGCTCGAGCCCCTCGATCCACTCTTCCTTCAGCGGTCCCGAACCGAACGCGTCGAGCAGCAGCAGCACCCGCACGCCGGCCCGCGCCCGCTCCGAGAGGTAGTGCGCCAGCGTGTCCGCGACGGCGCCCGGCTGCGAGTAGTACATCTGCATCGTGATCGTCCGCTTCGCTGCCGCCAGATCATTCCAGAGAACCGGATACGTCCCTTCGCCGTCGAGCAGGATGTCGACCCAGTTGCCCTCGTCGATGTGCGTCCCGGTGTAGAGCTCGATCGACTTGGCGAAGAGAGAGTCGCGCACGTGCGGCGGCCCCTCGTCGTCCCCTTCGGCGATGACCTGCTTGACGGTATGGCTGCGCGTGACCGACAGAATTCCTATCAGCGTCAGCGTCAGCACCAGCAGGACCAGGAGAATCGACCCGGCGTATTTGATGAACGTCATTCGGCGTTTCTCCGCTTGCCTAAAGGTCTCAAAGCTTGCTCCCAGTCACGAATCAGAACACTTTCGGCGGAATGAATGTCGCAGCACGCCGCCGAGCAGCCACTCGGGCGATAGTACTCGACCGATCGCTGGAGGCGTTGCCGTTCTTCCGCCTCAGTGATTCCGCCGACGACTCCGCGATAAGCTACTCACCGCCGTCCGGCGGGCGCTGGCGGGTGCTCCCCAGCCCCGGCGACCGGCTGCCCGGCACGTTCGACCAGGACATCTACGTCGAGTTGCTCCGTCGCTATCACGAGTCCGGCTTCCCGGCCGACGGGTGCCTCACATTCACGCTTCATGCCTTTCTGCGCGCGATCGGACGTCGGGTGGACGGACGGACCTACGAGCAGCTCCGGGCCGGCCTCGCCCGACTGCACCGGACGACGGCCGAATCCAACGGCGCGTATTTCGTGGCCGCCGAGGGCAAGCCGCTCGACGGCGGCTTCACGCTGCTCACCGCCGTGGCGATCGACCGCAGGCGGCTGACCGATCGCGAGCAGCTCAGCTTCTTCCCCGCCCTCGAGTCGGCGGAGCCCGGCGAAGCCAGGGTCACGCTTTCGCCGCTCATGCGCGCGAACATCGCGGCCGGCCACACGATCACCCTGTCGCCGTCGAACTATCAGGCCCTGAGCAGCCCCGTCGCGCGACGGCTGTACCGCCTGCTGGAAGTCGCGCGCGCGGAGGGACACCTCACCTGGCGCTCGTCGCTGGAGAGCCTCGCCGAGCAGCTGCCGCTGGCCCAGCGTTTCCCTTCGCACCTGCAGCGCGTCCTCCAGCCGGCGCACGAGATGCTTCTTGCGGCCGGGATCGCGCGCGACGTCCGCATCAAGCAGGTCAATCGCGAGTGGATGGTCGATTACGTGATCGCGGGCAGGGTCGGAACCCCGGCCGCGCCCGGCGGTACTCATTAGGTTACATGATCACACCCAAACTGAAGAAAATGAGCCGTTTCCGCAGGCACTTCATCGCCGCCGCGCTGGTCCTCCCTCTGATCGCGGGCGCGTTCGTACAACAGAACCAGGGCTCGCTCGAGAGCGCCCGGCTGCTCGAGCAGGTCATGCAGCTCGTGTCCAACCGGTTCGTGGACACGCTGAACGACGCGCAGCTGTACGAGAAGGCCGCGCGCGGGCTGGTGCACGAGCTGAACGATCCGTACACGACGCTGCTCTCGCCGCGCGAGCTGTCGAACTTCAACGCGCAGACCGGCGGCCGGTATGGCGGCATCGGAATGGAGATCGCCGAGGTCAACGGCTTCGTGACAGTGCAGAAGGTTTTCCCGCACACGCCGGCCGAGGGGGCAGGGGTGCAGGAAGGCGACCGGATAGCCGTGATCGACACGGTGCAGGTGCGCGGCTGGACCGTCACCCAGGTTTCCGACGCGCTCAAGGGCACGCCCGGCACGCGCGTCTCGGTGCAGTTCCAGCGACCCGGCGTCGCCGAGCCGATCCCCGTCCGGTTCACGCGGGCGATCGTGCACATCCCGGCGGTGCCGTACGCGATAATGCTGGCGAACAGCTACGGCTACATCCCTCTGCTCCAGTTCAACGAGACGGCGACGAAGGAGCTGTCCGAGGCGGTGCAGCGGCTCCTGAGCCAGGGCGCGAAGGGGATCATCCTCGACCTGCGGGGCAACCCCGGCGGCATTCTCGACGAGGCGCTCACCGTCAGCAACCTGTTCCTGCGCGAAGGCCAGGAGGTCGCCAGCATGCGCGGCCGCGGCACGGAGCCGCAGACTTTCGTCGCGCGCGAGCAGCCGCTCTCCGCGGACCTGCCGCTCGTAATCCTGCAGAACGGCAACTCGGCTTCCGGCTCGGAGATCGTCGCCGGCGCGTTGCAGGATCACGACCGCGCGCTGATCGTAGGGACGACGTCTTACGGGAAGGGGCTCGTGCAGACGGTGTATCCGCTGAACGGCGGCTACGCCCTCAAGATGACGACCGCGAAGTGGTTCACGCCCAGCGGCAGGTCGATTCAGAAGGAGCGCAGGCTCATGCCCAACGGCGAGTTCGTGGAAGTCGCTCCCGACTCGCTGGAGACCGAGGCGACGCGGCGGGAGAAGCCGCAGTACCGCTCGGACGCCGGCCGGATCGTGTACGGCGGCGGGGCGATCACGCCCGACGTGATCGTGCGTCCCGACACGCTCACCACCCCCGAGCAGCGGCTCGTCAACGCGCTGGCGCCGCAGGGCCAGATCTTCCGCACGACGCTGTACGACTACGCCCGCGAGCTCAAGTCGCAGGTGACGCCTGATTTCGTCTTTCAGCCCGCGTGGCGGCAGGAGCTGTACCGCCGCCTGACGGCTGCCGGCGTGAAGGTCGAGCCCGAGCCGTACAACGAAGGCGCTACCGAGATCGACCGGATCCTGCGCGACCGGATTGCCGTCGTGGCTTTCGGCGACTCCACCGCGCTCCGTCGGTCGGTGTCCGAGGACACGCAGCTACTGCGCGCGATCGAGCTGCTCGGCAGAGGCCGGACGCAGCAGGATCTGTTCGCGATAGCGCGGAGTCTCGCCGCGGCGCCGAAAGACTGAGAGACAGCTGGCAGCGAGCAAGCTAGCAGCTAGCAGCGAACTACTGACTGCTTGGCTCTTAGCTGCTAGCTGCTAGCTGCTAGCTGCTGGCTGCCTGTTGGTCCGGTGCTCCGGGCCGTAAACTTCACCCGTCCCAACCGGAGCGCCCCATTCTTACCACGGCAATCATCCTCGCGGTCCTCGCGGCCCTCGGGCTGTTCACGCTCGCCCATGCCATCAAGATCATCGGCCAGGCAGAGGTCATGGTCATCGAGCGATTCGGGCGGTTCAACAGAGTCGCGCGCTCGGGCCTCAATCTGCTGATCCCGTTCGTCGAGCGCCCCAAGACGCTGGACGTGCGCTTCCTCGAGTCCGGGCCGGGCGGGAGCACGCTCAAGATCTCGTCGACGTCGCGCATCGACCTGCGCGAGCAGGTGCTCAACTTTCCGAGCCAGCCGGTCATCACCAAGGACAACGTCACGATCGACATCGACGCGGTGCTGTACTACCGCGTCGCCGATCCACAAAAGGCGACGTACTCCGTGCAGAACCTGCCGTACGCGCTCGAGACGCTCACGCGCACTACGCTGCGCAACATCGTCGGCGAGATGGAGCTGGACTCCACGCTCGCGAGCCGCGACGTGATCAACCGGCGCATGCGCGAGGTCATCGAGGAAGCGTCCATCGGCTGGGGCGTCGACGTCACCCGCGTGGAGCTGCAGGCCATCGAGCCGCCGCGGGACATTCAGCAGTCGATGGAGCTGCAGATGCGCGCCGAGCGCGAGCGCCGCGCGGCCGTGACGAACGCGGAGGCGGGGAAGCGCGCGGCGATCCTCGAGGCCGAGGGCGTGCGTGAATCACAGATCCGGCGCGCGGAAGGCGAGAAGGAAGCGTCGGTGCTGCGCGCGCAGGGTCTCGCCGAGGCGCGTCTCGCCATGGCGAACGCGGAAGCCGAGGCGCTGCAGCGCATCGCGAACTCGCTGCCCGACGGGCAGGCCGCCGTCTATCTGCTCGGCGTGAAGTACCTCGAGGCGCTGCCGTCGCTCGCGCAGGGCAAGGGCTCCACGATCTTCCTCCCCGTCGAAGCGGCGGGCGTCATGGGCGCGCTCGGCGGACTGCGCGAGCTGCTCGTGCGTGGCGGAAGCGGAGGGGATTCAGCCGTTCCTTCGCAGCTCGGTCCGCGACCGGATGCGGGCACACCGCGGGATCGCTGACTTGGCTATCGGGGAGAAGCGCGCTACCCAGATCGCGCGGAGCCATCCTTGCGTGATCTGCGGTGAATTCAGTTTCAAGAAACTCACCGTCAAGCCGGCCAGCTCCTCAAACCGCGAGGAGCTGGGCGAGGCGTGGCACGTCACCCGGGTCTGTGGAGTATGCGGAGCACATCAGGAGATCGGCATCGATGCGGAAGGCGACGTAGTGTACGAATGAGCCGCGCGCTCATTGCGTGCGCCCTCGTGCTTGCCGGCGCATGCGCGCCGCCGGCCGGAGTCGTAACCCTACCAGTTCAGATACTCGACGACCTGTCGGCCACATCGCCGGCGCTGCATCCGCGCTACCTCTCGGTCGTCGAGCCGACGAGCTTCACCCGCGCCGTCGAGCGCGGAACTAGAACGCGCACCGGACAACCGGGCCCGCGCTACTGGCAGCAGTACGCGCGCTACGAGCTGAGCGCGTCGCTCGACACGGCGACCAGCCTTCTCATCGGCACCGGCACCATTCGCTATCACAACAGGTCACCCGACGCCCTGAAGCGGGTCGCGCTGCACCTGTACCAGAATCTGTACGCGCCGGACGCGCAAAGAAACCGTGTCGTCGCGGTGACCGGCGGAATCCAGATCGCGCGCCTCGCCGCGAACGGAATGCGTCTGGCCGCGCTGCCGAGGAGCGACACGACGAATGTGGGCTATCGGGTCGACGGCACTGTTGCGTGGCTGAATCTCCCTGCACTTCTCGCCGCCGGTGACAGCATCGAGCTGTACGTCCAGTGGTCGTTCGCCGTGCCGCCGCTCGCCGGCTCCCCGCGAATGGGACAGGACGGAGAAGTCTTCCACCTCGCGTACTGGTATCCGCAGGTCGCGGTGTACGACGACGTGAACGGCTGGCAGACCGACCAGTACATGGGCACGGGCGAGTTCTACATGGGCTACGCCGACTACGACGTGACGCTGCGCGTGCCCGCGGGGTTGCTGGTCGTGGCGACTGGGGAGCTGGAGAATGAGTCGGAAGTGCTCGCGCCCGCGGTGCGGAGCAGGCTCGAGCGGCTCCGCGCGGGCCGCGGCGCGGTCGACTCGGGAATCGTGCACGTCGTGTCCGAAGCGGAGCGCGGACCGGGGCGCGCGACGGCCACCGGCGGATCCGACCGCACGCTCGCCTGGCGGTTCACCGCTAATCAGGTTCGCGATTTCGCGTGGACCGCGAGCGGCAAGTACGTCTGGGACGCCGCACGGGTAAGCGTCGGCGACGCGGACGGCGACGGCGACGGCGAGTTCCCGCTGGTACACGCGCTGTACCGCCCGCAGTACACGCTCTGGCGCGAGACCGCGCGGTACGCGCGGCACTCGATCGACTTTCTGTCGCGCTTCCTCTGGCCGTACCCGTACCCGCACATGACCGTCGTCGAGGGTCTCGCGGTCGGCGGCGGGATGGAATTTCCGATGCTGACTTTCATACTCGGAGCACCACGCGATTCAGTAGGGATGCAGAGCGTGACCCTGCACGAGATCGCGCACATGTGGTTCCCGATGACCGTCGGCTCGGACGAGAAGCGGAACATGTGGCAGGACGAAGGGCTGACGAGCTTCAACGACTGGAACGGATCGGTCGAGTTCTTCCCCGGGATCTCGCCCGCGACGCTGATGGGGACCTCGTATTACCGGACCGCGCGCGCCGGCACCGAGCTCGAGATCATGCGCCACGGCGATCACTACATGCGCGACGCCGCGCGGGGCGTGGCGGCGTACGACAAGCCGATGGTCGCGCTGCACGCGCTCCGCGGCATGCTCGGCAAGGAATTGTTCATGCGTGCGTACCGGGAGTACGGGCGCCGGTGGACCAATCGCCACCCGCAGCCGCAGGATCTGTTCAACACCTTCAACGACGTCACTGGCCGTGATCTGTCGTGGTTCTGGCGCACGTGGTTCTACGAGACCTGGACCAACGACCAGGCGATCGCCGGCGTCCAGCGGTCGGGCGACCGGCTGCTGGTGACGGTCGAGGACCACGGGCTGGCTCCGATGCCGACCCGGCTCGTGATCACGCGGTCGGGCGGAACGACCGAACGGGCCGAGATTCCGGTCGAGGTCTGGCTGCGGGGTCAGACCCGCGTGGTTCATATCGTCGAGAATGCCGCGACTGTGACCCGGGTCGAGATCGATCCCGAGCGCGTATTCCCGGACTTGGATAGGTCTAATCAGACCTGGAGTCCATAAGGAACATCAAGCCCAAGCGCGGGGTATGCGCACCTGCCGGGATTCTGCCCTGGAGCAGCCCCGGAACATCTGGTTCCGGCCCTTCCAGGGGCTGTTAGATTACACAAGCAGCGACCTTGGCTCCGTCCCTACGCAGCCGACGAGCGTCGCTTATTGGAGGATTTGAATGCGTAAGCCTCGTCCCGCGACGTACAACCCCGCTCAAGCGCTCAGCCTCATCACTCACGACCGGCACGGCAAGCCGCTGAGCTGTCCTTCCTGCTCCGGATCGATTTCCCGTCACCCCGATCACGAGCCGCCGCCGCCAACAACCCATGTGACGCTGACCTGCAAGGAGTGCGGTCGGGTCGCCCGTTACATCGCCGGAGCCGCGTAACCGCCTACCGCGCATAAAAATTGCCCGATTTTTCCTGGTTAGCGCTACCGCGGCGCCAGCCGCTCGTACGGTAGGGGAGCAGTGCAAGGTAAGGGGGCAAGAAATGGCGGAGCGCATCACGGGTACTGTGAAGTGGTTCAACGACGCGAAAGGTTTCGGTTTCATTTCGCGTGAGGGCGGGCCTGACGTGTTCGTGCACTTCAGCGCCATCCAGGGGAGCGGCTTCAAGTCGCTCGCCGAAGGGGACAAGGTCGAGTTCGAGATCGTGCAGGGTCAGAAAGGACCTCAGGCCGCGGACGTGACCAAAGTCGAATAACAAGTTTGCCACGCACGAAGTCACCCGGTGACGGACGCCCCGCTATTATCGCGGGGCGTTTTGCTTTGGTGGTGGTTCCGAGGTGGGGGAAAGGGAATCCAAGTTTGGAGTGTGGCAGTTTGGAGTGAGCAGTATGCAGTAACTCCTGACTGCCGACTCCGTACTGCCACACTCCAAACTTGGATTCCTTCGGCCGCACACTCGGAACCAGCCTCCATACGTCACATATTTGACAGGGGCACCTCTCTTGCCCCCTCGGGCCTTACTCGACATGCGGAGATCTTGAGCAATGGCGGCAATCTGGAAGGGAGCGGTCACCTTCGGCCTCGTGAACATTCCGGTCGAAGTCAAGACCGCGGTCCGGGACGATCACATCAGCTTCCGAATGCTCCACGAGCCCGACATGTCTCCGATCAAGTACGAGCGGCTCTGTCAGGAAGAGGGCGAGCCCGTGCCATGGAACGAGATCGTCAAGGGATACGAGTACGAGAAAGGGAAGTTCGTCGTCGTGACCGACGACGACTTCAAGGCCGCGGCGGTCGAATCCTCCCGCACGCTGGACATCATCGATTTCGTCAAGCAGGAAGAGATCGACCCGCGCTTCTTCGAGACGCCCTATTTCCTCGTGCCGGCGAAGGGCGGCGAGAAGGCCTACGCCCTCCTCCGCGCGGCGATGAAGAACGCCGACGCCGTGGGGATCGGCAAGATCATCATGCGCACCAAGCAGCATCTCGCGGGGATCAAGGTCGTAGGTGACGCGCTGGTCATGGAGATCATGCGCTTCTCCAGCGAGCTCGTGGATCCCGCCGAGTACACGTTCCCGGAAGCGGACAACGTGCGGCCGCAGGAGCTGCAGATGGCCGAGATGCTCGTCGCCAACCTCACGGAGCAGTTCAGTCCGGACAAATACACGGACGACTACCGCGAGAAGCTGATGAAGGTCATCAGGGACAAGATGAAGGGGAAGAAGATCAAGTACGAGGAGCCGGAGGAAGAAGAAGACACCGGCGTGCTCGATCTGATGTCACGGCTGCGCGAGAGCCTGGATCAGGGTGGCCGACGGAAATCGAATCGAACCGTCTCCAAGGCCGGGCGCGACGAGGCGAAGCCCGCCGGGAAGAAGGGTGTCCGGCCCAGGAAGCGAAAATCAGCGTAGTGCCGCTACATCCACCTCGGACCGGTCCAGACGAGAACGACACCGCACACCGAGCCGGTCATGTTGTACTCCGGCGGCACCTGCGCCGCGCTGGTATACACTTCCACAGCCGCGATCATGTCCGCAGACAGTTCGTCAATACCGTAACCGGGCGGCATCGCTCTCCCGCGTGATGTTCGACGTTGCGCCGTACCCTGGAATACGCCCCGCGTGGCTGTTTCCGGTTCGATGATGAAGCGAGCGCCGTCAACATAGACATGTGGCGGGCAGTCCTGGACGCTCCGGAGTCTCAAACGCGAGCCACCACTGCTGTTCCGGGTTACCGTCGCCCCCGGTACCCGGCGCATGATATCGCTCATCTTCGAAGGATGCAGCGCCGATATCTCCTTCGGTCCCAAGAATGCCCCGCGCAGCCGCGATTTGCGGTCGTAAAAACCTCTGACGGCGAGAAAGCGATGCTGCTCCATCTCCGTCACCTCCACCGTCGGCAGGACCTGTACGATCGGTTGCAGCTCGAATACCACCTCGGTCCTAGCCGACCGCCCCAGCGTGATCGTCGTAGCCAGCGGCGCATAACCCACCCGCCGCACTTCAATCGTCTCGAAACCCGTTGGCGGCAAATGGAATGTCGCGGTTCCGGAGTCGGATGCCGTGGCTACCATGCCCGCATACCGCAGCCGGATAGAAGCATTTCCGACTGGTTTGCCACTCGCGGAATCAAGGACGGCTACGAAGAGCGTATGCGTCGCGGCTTGCGCCATCCCGCGACCGGGGGCCGCTAAAGCTGTCGCCAGCGCGACAGCCATTCCTGCCGAACCGAGGAGGTGGCACGCATGCCTTCGCGAACCATCGCGGCTCCATCCAACTGCCGGTATGTTCAGATTCATCCAAGCCGGACTCGGTTGCAACTGTCTCAGTCATAACACCACTTGCACACCCCGTCAAGAGGGTGTATACATCGGGAAACTGTGCAGATGTGGCGTCGAATTCCTACGCGCGTTCGGATCTTTCGATGAGATGTCAACCGGCCGGAACTGGTTGAATTCTCTAGCTGTTGGGTACCTGTGGCGGAGCGGCCAGGGGCAATCGGGCATACCGCAGGTCATTATCGTCAAGCGCGTTGTGCGCGTCGTGCACGACACCATTACAGTAAGCGACGACTCCATCGTTACGAGGCAGGTTGGCACGCGCGACATCACGACTTGGGCTGACAGGGGTTCACCGTTCGCCTTGTGAAAGAAACTCTCGGAAGCGCCGTCTGGAATCACGCATCCACGCTGCGTACGTAGGCGAGATGTTCTCTCGTGGTGTTATGGATGACGCGCATGCCGTCCGTGTGCTCAATTCATAGACCTCGGCCACCAGCTACGCTGCGTTAGGCTTTCCGAAGCGCTGCTCCACCACGAGTAACATCTTCCAGATCAGGGCGATCGGGTTATCCAGTGACCGGCCGCGCCAAAGCGCCTAAGCCGCGCGCCGGAGCCAGACTGGGAAAGGATAAAGCCACAGTCGCCCCGCTCGCTGAATACCACCGCAAGCGGGACTTCTCCCGCACGCATGAGCCCGCAGGAGTGTCGGCCCGCAAGCCCGCTTCGAAGACGCTGGCCAGGAGAGGGCTACGCTTCGTCATCCAGAAGCACGCGGCCAGCCACCTCCACTTCGATCTGCGCCTGGAGCTCGACGGCGTGATGAAAAGCTGGGCGGTGCCGAAAGGGCCCAGCATAGATCCCACTGTGAAGCGGCTCGCGATGCAGGTCGAGGATCACCCCATCGAGTACAACACGTTCGAGGGGACGATCCCCGCTGGGCAGTACGGCGGCGGGACGGTGATGCTCTGGGACCGCGGCACGTACACCACGGTCGAGCCGTCCGACGACAAGGAGGAGGCGCTCCGCGAAGGCTACCGCAAGGGCGATTTCAAGATCTACTTCCACGGCGAGCGCATGCAGGGGTCGTACGTGCTTGTCCGGATGAAGGGCGGCAGGTTCGGCTCGTCCGACAAGCCGCAGTGGCTGTTCATCAAGCACCGCGACGAGTACGCCGGCCGCGAAGACATCGCGGAGAAGTACGACACGTCGGTCGTCAGCGGCCGCACGATGGACGAGATCACGGCGGACAGGAAGAGCAAAGTCTGGAACAGCAGCGAGCCGAAGCCGCTCAAGCTCCCGAAAGCTCTCGAGCCGATGTTCGCCAGCGTCGGCAGCGAGATCCCGAAAGGCGACTGGACCTTCGAGCCCAAGTACGACGGCGTGCGCGTGCTCGCCTTCTGCACCGCGAAGGACGCGCGGCTCGTCACCCGCAACGGGCACGACAAGTCGCGGCAATTTCCCGAGATCGCCGAGGCGCTGCGCAAGCTCGCGTCTTCCGCGCGGCGCGACTTCGTGCTCGACGGCGAGGTCGTGGCGCTCAAGCAGGGAGTGCCCGTGCGCTTTCAGGAGCTGCAAGGCCGCATGCACGTGACCGACGACCAGGCCATCGCGCTCCACCGCGAGGGATCGCCCGTGGGGATCTGCCTGTTCGACATCCTGGTCGACGGCAAGGACATCCTGATTCGCGAGCCGTGGAGCGAGCGCCGTGCGCGGCTCGAGAAGCGGATCGCGTCGCGCACGTCGAGCGTGATCCGCCTCGGCGAGACGAGCGACGACGGCGAGAAGCTGCTCGCGGAGGCGAAGAAGCAGGGATGGGAAGGGATCATAGCCAAGCGCACCGGCGCCGCGTACGAGCCGGGCGTCCGCTCGCGCGCGTGGCTCAAGCTCAAGATCGAGTTCCGGCAGGAGTTCGCCGTCGGCGGATACACCGAGCCGCGCAACAGCCGCTCGCACATCGGCGCGATCCTACTCGGCTACTACGACGGCGACGACTTCGTGTACGCCGGACACACCGGCGGCGGCTTCACCAATCAGGGGCTGGCGGACATGTACAAGCTGCTCGCGCCGCTCGAGCGGGACACGCCGCCGTTCAGCACGCGGCCGAAGACGAACGAGAAGCCCCACTGGGTGCGGCCGAAGATCGTCGTCGAAGTGAAGTTCAGCGAATGGACCGCGGACGGGAAGCTCCGCCAACCCATCTACCTCGGCACGCGCACCGACAAGGCGGCGAGCGAGATCACCCGCGAGGCGATGAGCGTGCAGCCGCGAGCCAGGGAACCCATGCCCGCGAAAACGACCACGCCGGCGAAGAGAAAGAGCGCGGCGAAGTCCACCGGCAAGCTGATCGCCGACGCGGAGCCGCCGGTGCCGCTCCGCGCCGATGCGGCCCGGGTCCTGAGGCAGATCGACGAGCTGTGCGACAGCGACAAGCGCGGCACGCTCGACTTCGGTAAAGGCCGGACGCTGTCCGTCACCAACCTCGCCAAGGTCTTCTTCGAATCCACGAGCCACACCAAGGGCGATCTGCTCCGGTATTACACGCTCGTCTCACCGTTCATCCTCCCGACGATCGCCGACAGACCGCTGGTGCTCAAGCGGTTTCCGAATGGGATCCACGGCGAGGCTTTCTATCAGCAGAAAGCTTCCGACGACACGCCCGACGCCGTTCGCGTCGAGATAGTCACCAACGACGACGGCGAGAAGCAGCGCCGCATGGTCGGCGGCGACCTGCTCACCCTGCTCTACACGATCCAGCTCGGCGCCGTCTCCGTGGAGCCATGGCACGGCCGCTTCCCGGATCTCGCGTACGCCGACTACTCGATCATCGACCTCGATCCCGGCCCGAAGGCGAAGTTCGGCCGCGTCGTGCAGATAGCCACCTGGGTGAAGGAAGTACTCGACGAGCTCGGGCTGCACGCGGCGCTCAAGACGTCGGGCTCGGAAGGGCTGCACGTGTACATCCCGCTCCCCTCGAAGACGCCGACCGACGCGTCCACCCTGGTCGCGCAGATCGTCGCCGAGCGAGTGGCGCGCGAGCACCCGAAGGAAGCGACGGTCAAGCGGTTCACGAAACACCGCGGCGAGGCGGAGGTGTACGTGGACTACCTGCAGAACATCAAGGGGAAAACGGTGGCGGGGCCGTACTGCGTGCGCGCGCGCGAAGGGGCGACCGTCTCCACGCCAATTGGCTGGGACGAGTTGACTGCGGAGCTAGATCCACGGGACTTTACGATCGATTCGGTAATGGAGCGCTTCACTCAGAAAGGGGACATCTGGGGAACGGAGATGAAGCGGAAGAATTCGTTGCGGAAGCTGCTGGCCGCGAACACGCGCAAGGAGAAATGACGGGGAATCCAAGAAGTGAGAGGCCAGATAGCCAGAGAGCCAGAAGGCCAGACGCGCTATCTGGCGCTCTGGCTAT
Organism: Gemmatimonadaceae bacterium; assembly: GCA_024654005.1. Lineage (GTDB taxonomy): Bacteria > Gemmatimonadota > Gemmatimonadetes > Gemmatimonadales > Gemmatimonadaceae > JACDCY01. Next base: position 15,504 of record JANLGX010000144.1, read on the forward strand.
CTCACATCTGGCTTCTCACATCTTGGGCGTCGAAACCCTGAAGGCGCTCCCCCAGAAGCGGTTCGTGCTCGATGGCGAGATCGTCGTGCCAGTGGGCAAGGCGCTGTCGTTCGACGAAGCCGAAGCCGAGGAGGAAAAAAAGGGAGGCTAGGGCTGCTCGATCTCAGCGCCACCACGCGAATCAATCCCATTGGTCCGCCGCGGCGTACGCATCGATCACTGCCCGCTCCCCCTCGCGCCCCGGCCGCGCGTTCCCGTGCTCCATCCCCACGATCCCCGTGTACCCCTTGCCGTGAATGTGCCGGAATACGTTCCGGTAGTTCACTTCGCCGGTCCCCGGCTCGTTCCGCCCGGGATTGTCCCCCAGCTGGAAATACGCGATCTCGTCCCACGCCGCGTCGATGTTCGGGATCAGGTTCCCCTCGGTGATCTGCTGGTGGTACATGTCGAACAGGATCTTGCACGCCGGGCTATCCACGGCCTTACAGATCATGTACGCCTGCGGCACGCGGTTGAGAAACTGCCCGGGATGATCCCGCAGCGTGTTGAGCGACTCCAGCACCAGCACCAATCCGTGCGGCTCGAGAATCGCCGCCGCGCGCTTCAACGTCTCGATGACGTTCGCCGTCTGGAACTCCATGTGCAGCCGCATGTCCACGTGCCCTGGCACCACCGTCATCCACTTCGCGTTCACCCGCTTCGCCACGTCCACCGACTCGCGAATCTCCCGCAGGAACGCGTCGCGGCTCTCGGCCTGCACGAGATCAGGCTCACGCCACTTGATCGTGTGGGCCACGAACACGCCCATCTGCATCCCCAGCCGCGTCATTGCCGCCGCGACGCGATCCTGATCCGCTACCGGCCGGTCCTTCATTCCGTTGTCCTCTAACGCGACGAATCCCTCCGCGCGCATGAACTCCAGCTGCGCGACGAGATCGCTCCCGGCGTGCTCGCGGAACATTCCGAAATGGGGCGCGTAGCGGAGCCTGAACGTCCTCGGCGGCTGCAACCAGGACGATCGCGGCCACGGGATCGCCGCTACGGACAATACGCCGGCCTTCAAGAAATCGCGCCTGATCATCTGCGGGTCCGGTTTAGCTTCGTCACACGTGGCTCGCCCTGGCTCACTCGCAAACGCAAGAAGCCAGGAGAATCCCCTAGCTTCGGCGGTGCATCCGAATCTACGCTCGCGCTAGAAACCGCTGGCCGTGCGCAGCGGAAGCTCGATCTGCGTCCGCTCAGCGTGGCCGATGTCGCCCTCGAACAGCGGGTCGTTGTTCTCGTCGAGCAGGTGGGTGAGCGTATAGTAGTAGTGCAGGGCGTGCACCGGGGCGGCATGGCCATATCCGTCGGACTTGGCGATCGCGGTCGCTTCCTCGCGGACGCGACGCGGCAGCTTCCCTGCCTGCGGGAGCGCGAGCAGCCGCCGGATCTCGCCGGAATTCCTCGCGAG
>JANLGX010000146.1 GCA_024654005.1 Gemmatimonadaceae bacterium
CGCGAAGCGGGGCAGGAGGCTCCCACCGCGTCGTCCGTCGGCTCGCTGCACCGCCGCGCGCTGCGAATCGCGTATCGCGATCCGGTGGAGCTGAGCGACTTGGCGGTTGATGGCACCGATCTCCAGAAGCTCGGCTTGAGCGGTCCTGCTTTGGGAAAGGCGCTCCACGCGTTGCTCGACGCGGTGGTGCGTGATCCATCGCTCAACACGCCTGACCGTTTGTTGTCGCTGGCAAAGGGGGAGGACAGTCCCCCCGGAACCGGCGCCTGACAGTTGCAGCTGTAGTTGTCGTCCAGAGTATGTTTGACATAGATGCTGACGCGGGTGACAGCACCGCCACCCGCACGCCGAGAACCGAGACCGAACATGATCTTCAGAACACGCCAACCTGAAGCAACTGTGTGGAAACGGTTCCGGTCGGGGACCGACGGGTTCACGTTTGTGCAGCGCGACGGCGTGTGGGAGGCGCACGTCGCCGCCAACGCCGAGCGCGTCGTAGACCTTTTCTATACGCTGAGCGAGCACCTCCCGCCCGCCATCGACGTGTCCGTTGAGGACCGGCGCACCGATCGCGTGTGGACGGGCGAGGGAATCGCCCTCCCCGACTTCCGCGACGCCATCGCCCGGCTCAAGGTCCCGCTCGCCACGTACGGCGGTGTCGAGATCTCCGCGTACACGGTGGAAGACCAGCTCACGCTCACGCCGCAGATCGAGCTGTTCGCCTACTCGAAGACCGATCGCTGGGCGTACTTCCTCCAGGCGCGCGGGCTCGAGGAGTTCGGCGCGCTCGCCGAGAAGCCCTGGCGCGCGCCGTCGTGGGACAGGGCGCCGGCGCCGCTGCTGTCCGAGTCGACCGTCGCGATGGCCGAGCGTCTCTCGCTGACACCCGCCTGAACATAGATCTCGTCGCGCTCGGCTACGCCGTTCTCGCCGGCGCCGCCAACATCGTCGGGGCAGCGGCCGTCACCGCGCGGACGCGGTGGAGCGAGAGCGGGCTCGACGCGCTGCTCGCTTTCTCCGCGGGCTTCATGGTCTCGGTTGGACTGCTCGACCTCATTCCGCACGCGATCGAGGAGGGCGGATCGCGCGCCGCGTTCGTCGTGCTGCTCGGCTATCTGCTGGTGCATCTGACGCAGCACACGCTCGCGCCGCACTTCCATTTCGGCGAGGAGAAGCACGCCGTCACGCCGGCGGTGGGCTGGTCCGCGCTCGCGGGACTGCTGCTGCACACGTTCATAGACGGCGTCGCGATCGCGAGCGGCTTCGCGGTCAGCAGCACGCTCGGCATTCTCGTGTTCTTCGCGATCCTGCTGCACAAGATTCCGGAAGGCGTGGCGATATCGAGCCTGTTCCTCGCGGCTGGTGCGGGCCGCGCGCGCGCGGTGACGGCGGCGACCGCTCTCGCGGCGGCGACCCTGCTCGGCGTGTTGTTCACCGGCCTGCTCGAGCCGCTGGCGCAGCACGGGCTCGCGCTCGCTGGTGGCGTGACGCTGTATGTCGGCGCGTCCAACCTTGTCCCCGAATTTCAGGCGAAGCCGGGGTGGCGGCTGCCAGTCGCGTTCTTTGCGGGGTGCGGGATCTACCTGTTGGCGCGGCAGATGCTGCCGGGCTGAAGCCGGCCTAGCGATTCAGACGGTGGTATGACAAATTGTCATACTGGAGGTCGCCTATGCCAAAGACGAAGGTCGCCGTGACCCTGGACTCCCGGCTGCTGCGCGAGGTGGATGAGCTTGTCCACCAGGACCGATTCCCGAACAGGAGTCAGCTGGTGGAGGCCGCGCTGGTGGAGAAGCTTGCGCGAATCCGCGGAACCCGGCTGGCGATCGAATGCGCGAAGCTCGATCGCGTGGAAGAGGTCATGCTCGCTGAAGAGGGTCTTTCCAACGACAGTGAAGCATGGCCCGAGTATTAAGGGGGGATATCCGCTGGGCCGAGCTTGGCTCCACGCGCGGGGCGGAGCAGACCGGACGAAGACCGGTGTTGGTGCTCAGTAACGATGTCTTCAACGCTCGCTCCGGAACCGTGATCGCCGTAGCTCTGACGAGCCAGGAACCGCGCGCGGGATTTCCGCTTACTCTCGAGAGCGCGGCGCCGGGGCTGCCCAAGCGATCATGGATCAAGATCAGCCAGATTCGAACGCTGGCGGCCGGGAGGATCGGCGCTCGGCTCGGCCGGTCCGGGGAGGAGGAGTTGGCGCGAGTGATCGAAGGGCTGAACGAAATAATCAGCTGAGCGCACTCATGGAATCCAGCGCGGGCGCAGATACCAGACCCACCCATCCCGATGGCCCGCACATTGGGAAAGGCCTATGGGCTCTCTCCGCCGGCCAGTAGCTCGATGTACTGCCGGGGTGAAATGACCTCGATCGAGTGGTGCCCCTTCACCGGCGCGAAATGGACCCCATTGCCGGTGATCAGATAATTCGCGGAACCCGCGGCAGCGACTTCGAGAAACGGTAGGTCGGAGACGTCCGGTAGCAGGATTCCCGGCAAGGGAGGGGCGGACACCACAACCCCGCCGAACTCGATGTTGTCCAGCAGCGCGCGCACGACGGAAGCAGGAAAATGAAACCGTGGACGGCTGAGGCGGGACGTGCGGTACCTGCTCCTTTATTCCTTTCGCGACGCCCGGCGAGCCGCGGAAATCTCCGAATTGATTTCGTCCGCCGGCATGCGGTTGGTGCCTGACTCGGCGCTGATCCGGCGCGCATCATCCGTCGCCTGCTGGGCTCGCACGCGCGCAACGAGACGCACGGCTGCGGCCCGGTGCTGCTCCGCGACGTCGCGCAGCGCTTCCAGCTCCAGGACTTCAGTCTTATCTCGCGGGCGGCCGGTTGCGAGCTTCGACCGGATCAGGGACTCGAGCGAAAGCACGTTCACGGTGAAATCGCCGAGCGCAACGGAATCCGCGGTGCGGATCGCATCAGCATACGCGCCGATCCCCGCAACCCGCTGGAGGATGTCGAACCATCCGAAATCGGTGTCGAGCGTCAGCACCTCGACCGCCTTGATTGTCTTCGCGTCCGGGATGAACGGAAGCCCGGGCTCCACGCCGCGCAGGTACGCGCGCCAGCGGGTCAGGACATCGGCAAGGTGACCGAGGTTGTCAGCGCTGGTGTCGTACAGGATGTCGAGGTCTCTTGTAACGCGCGGGGAACCGAGGAGCTGGGCAGCCACTCCGCCGATAACGATGAAACGGACCCGGGCAGATGCCAGGTCGCGCAGCATCTCGACGGTGGGCGCGTTCGGG
>JANLGX010000148.1 GCA_024654005.1 Gemmatimonadaceae bacterium
CACCCTGACGGTCAGCGGTCGGCCGGGATCCGGACTCGCGGGTTGCTGTGCGCCCACCGTCGCCACCAACACGAGGCTGAGGGTGATTGTGGGGACGCCATGAAGTCTCAACTGCTTCGAATCGCATCTCATACGGCACTTGTATGATGCCGCTTCCCGGCAATCGTGTCGAGCCAAGCGCGCGGGACGTGGGTGTTCGACGTTGGCTGTAGCCGAAGCCATAGCCACCAGCGCTCCCAGTTCTGGCAAGTCAGGGCTTCCCTCACCCCGCTTCCGCGCTTCGCCCTACAGCGGGAGCAGCCCTGATTCGGCCAGACTACACGATCGAGGCGAATCACCCCCATTCATCCGGAAGACATCGATGGCCACGGCTGCCACCCACTCGCCTGAAACGCGTTCGCTGTTCGCGGACCGCGTCGCGATGATCGATACGGAGAACGCGTTTAAGGTCGGACCGTTCATCAAGGAAGTCGAGGACAAAGGGCACCAAGTGGTGCGCTGCAACATCGGCGAGCCCGACTTCCCGCTCCCGCGCCACATCGCCGAGGAAGTGAAGCGGCAGATAGACAGCGACAACACGCACTACACCGATCCGCAGGGCATCCTCCCGCTGCGGGAAGCCATCGCCCACACGATGGGTGAGGCCCGCGGGCTCCGGATCACGCCGGACCGCGTCGTGGTCTTTCCCGGCGCCAAGCCGCCCATCGGCTTCTCCCAGCAGACGTACTGCAACGCGGGAGACGAGATCATCTACCCGAGCCCCGGCTTCCCGATCTACGAATCGTTCGTGCGCTACATCGGAGCCACGGCGGTCCCGCTCCACCTCGAAGAGAGCACGGGCTTCAACTTCCGCGGCTCCGATCTCGACCGGCTCGTCACCGGGCGCACGAAGCTCATCTACCTCAACTCCCCCTCGAACCCCACCGGCGGCGTAGCCAGCCGGGCGCAGCTCGAGGAGATCGCACACGTAGTTCTCTCGAAGACCGCGCCCGAGGTCCGCGTGTACTCCGACGAGGTGTACGAGCGGATCGTCTTCGACGGCGGAAAACACGAGTCGATCGCGTCCGTTCCGGGAATGGAAGAGCGCACGATCATCGTGTCGGGTGTCTCGAAATCGTACTCCTGGACGGGCGGCCGGGTCGGCTGGGCGGTCTTTCCGACGGCGCGCGAAGCGGCTGTCTTCAAGAACCTGAACATCAACTATTTCTCGTGCGTTCCCGGCTACAACCAGATGGGCGCCAAAGTCGCGCTGGAATCTCCGGAGAGCGACGTCGCCATCGCCGAGATGGTGGCGGCGTTCTCGCAGCGGCGTGACGTCGTCGTCGCGGCGCTGAACGCGATCGACGGCATCCGCTGCCAGAACCCGAAGGGCGCCTTCTACGTCTTCCCGAACATCGCCGGCGTGTGCGAGAGGCTGGGCGCGATCGAAGCCCACGCGGCCCTGCCGCCCGCGATGCGCGACGCCACGAGCCCGGCAACGCTCTTCCAGCGGTTCCTGCTCTTCAGGCACCACGTGGCGACGCTCGACCGGAAATCATTCGGCCGGCTCGGCAGCGAGGGCAAGCACTACCTGCGGCTCTCGATCGCGACCTCGCTCGAGCAGCTCGAGCTGGGCATGCAGCGGATCGAGCGGGCGAGCCGGGACGCCGACGGCTTCCGCGCGTTCGTGAAGGAGGGGCGCAACCTGTGCTGACAGCTACGGTGGACCCGCTTCGGATCGCGTCGCGGCAGATGCTCAGGAACGGCGGCTCGCCGGTTCCGTTCGGCGCACGCCGCAGTCGCTGGATCTGCATGGGCCAGGAAACTCCCGGGCCGCTGAGCGAGCAGGAAGTCGAGGCGTTCGAGCTGCTCGACTCGATCTACCGCACGCTCTGCGCGATGCTGTACAACTACGTTCCGACTTCGGGTCACCCCGGCGGATCGATCTCGTCGGGACGGTTCGTGTCCGCGCTGCTGTTCGACGCGATGGACTACGACTTCTCCGACCCGTTGTGCGAGCGTGCGGACATCATCTCCTACGCGGCCGGGCACAAAGCGCTCGGCCTGTACTCCATGTGGGCGCTCAGGAACGAGATCGTCCGCATCGGCGACTCGTCGCTGCTGCCGTCCGACGTCGCCCTGCAGCTGCGCCTCGAGGATCTGCTCGGCTTCCGCCGGAATCCGGCCGGACCCGCGCCGCTCGCGCGCTCGTTCGCGTCGAAGCCGCTGGACGGGCACCCGACGCCGGCGACTCCGTTCGTCCGGCTTGCGACCGGTGCGTCGGGAGTCGGGCTGGCGTCGTCGATCGGGCTCGCGTTCGCCGCCGCGGACTGTTATCCCGATGATCCGCCGCGCGTGCACATCGTCGAGGGTGAGGGAGGGCTGACACCCGGCCGCGTGGCGGAAGCACTCGCCGCCGCGGGCACCGCCTCGCTCGGCAACGTCGTCGTGCACCTCGACTGGAATCAGGCGTCGATCGATTCCGATCATGTCACGCGCGAAGGCGTGACTCCCGGCGACTACGTGCAGTGGACGCCGGGCGAGCTGTTCTACCTCAACGACTGGAACGTCATCTCCGTTCCGGACGGCACCAGCTTCCAGCAGATCGTGGCCGCGCAGCGAGCCGCGCTGAGCATCGACAACGGCCAGCCGACCGCGATCATCTATCGCACGACCAAGGGCTGGCGGTACGGCATCGAAGGCCGCGCCTCACACGGCGCGGGGCACAAGCTGTGCGCGGCGGGCTTTTACGAGGCCATGTCGCCGCTGTTCCCGGAGAGCCCCGCCGGCCTGCCGGCGTGCGATCCGGCGAATCCGCGCTGCGGCGCCGGCGCGCGCCCCGAAATCGTCGAGGGCTGTTACTGGCAGGCACTGTCGGCGATCGGTAAGGCGCTGGCGGAGAACCGGCAGCTCGTGGCGCGAATGGTTGAGCGCATAGCGGCGGCCCGCGAGCGGCTGTACGACCGCGGCAGGCGCCTCTCGAAGTCGTCGCCGGACATCCTCAGAGTGTTCTCGCTGGCGCAGGAGGACGGTCCGCCGCCATCGCTCGAGCTCGCGCCCGGAACGGCCACGACGCTGCGTGGCCAGCTTGGCAAGGTGCTCGGATATCTCAATCGCGAGAGCCACGGCGCGCTGTTAATATCCGCCGCGGATCTGCTCGGCTCGACGAGCCTCAACGAGGCGGCCGCTGGTTTCGCGCCGGGCTACTTCAACGCGCGGACCAACCCCGCGTCCCGCACGCTCGCCCTCGGTGGAATCTGCGAAGACGCGATGGCCGGCATACTCTCCGGCGTCTCCACGTTCGGGCACCACATCGGAGTGGGCTCGTCCTACGCCGCGTTCATCGCGCCGCTCGGACACATCGCCGCCCGGCTGCACGCCATCGGAAACCAGGCGCGGCAGGTGATCGACCCCGGCCCGTATCGCCCGTTCATACTCGTCTGCGCGCACGCCGGCCTTAAGACCGGCGAGGACGGACCGACGCACGCCGATCCGCAGCCGCTGCAGCTGTTGCAGGAGAACTTCCCGACGGGGGCGATGATCACGCTCACTCCCTGGGACCCGCAGGAGATCTGGCCGCTCATGGCCGCGGCGCTGCGCAGCTCGCCGGCGGTCATCGCGCCGTTCGTCAGCCGCCCCACCGAGCTCGTGCCGGACAGAAAGGCGCTCGGCCTCGCGCCGGCGTCGGATGCGGTGCAGGGTGTGTACAAGCTGCTGAGCGCGAACGGCAAGAGCGAGGGGTCGATAGTCCTGCAGGAATCAGGCGTCGCGTACGCCTTCGTCGAGCAGACGCTCCCGCTGCTGGCCGCGAAGGGAATCAATCTCGACGTGTACTACGTCGCGAGCGCGGAGCTGTTCGATCTGCGCTCACCGCTGGAGCGCGAGGAGATATTCCCGGAGCGGGTCGCAATGCAGGCGATGGGACTGACCGGGTTCACGCTACCGACGATGTATCGCTGGATTCGCTCCGATCTCGGCAGGTCGCTGACGCTGCATCCGTTCTATCACGGACGGTATCCGGGCAGCGGCCCGGGGGAGCGGGTCATCGCCGAGGCCGGCCTCGACGGCGACGGGCAGCTCGCGGCGATTCTCCGGTACGTCACGCAACGCGCGACCCTGCCTCGTACGGATGGCCGGCGGAGCTGATCCGCAGCGGTGGGTCAGTTTTGTCATCTTGTTTGCGAATTCGGATTGAGGACTTTGCGGCCTCAGCACTAACAACAATTGCGGATCGACGATTAAGTGAAGACTGAGGATGAGCGGAGCACGAGGCGAAAGACCGGCGGAATGCCTTTCTCCGCAATCCTCATTTGATCGCCGATCCGCAATGGCACTCAGTCCTGAGGCCGCAAAGTCCTCAATCCGAAGTCGCAACCCTCACATCGCAAACTGACGCCCTACCAAATCGGCGCGTGCCTTGACAGGCACCGGCCTCGAGACGTATAGTCCCAGCACAATCGAAGTGCTCGTGGTCATTTGCCGCGTATTGCAGCCACGTTAAATAATTGCTAAAAAGCGAGGAACGCCCGCGGCCTCAGCCGTGGGCGTTCTGCTTTCGCGGCGACACCTCAACCCTGTCGCCATGTCAATCGAGCTCGAATCTCCACGTTCCGGCCGGACTCCTCCCGCGGGGGACTCCCTGATCGTCGTCAAGTTCGGCGGCGCCGCGCTTGCGACCCTCTCCCGGGTGCGCGCCGCCGCCGCGCGCGTGCGTTCGTTGCGGGACGCGGGACACACGCTCGTGGCCGAGGGCCCGTACGGCTGCGCATCGCTGCGCGAGCTGCGGCCGGGTCGCGTCGAGCAGCTGCTCGCGCGCGGAGTCGTTCCGGTCGTGCCCGGCTTTCAGGGGATTCGAGCCGACGGCGAGCTCGTCACGCTCGGCCGCGGCGGCTCCGACGTGACCGCAGTCTTTCTCGCCTCGGAGCTGAACGCGCGCGAGTGCCATCTCGTGAAGGACGTCGACGGGATATACGACCGGGACCCCGCCGTCGTGGCCGAAGCCTCGAGGTTCGACTACTTGTCGTTCGACGGACTCGTAAAGCTCACCGCGGGCGGCGCGCGCGTCGTGCATTCGGATGCGGCGCTGCGCGCGAAGCAGGACACCGTGCTGCTCCGCGTGTATCGCTACGACGCAGCGTTCGCCGGGCCCCGCGGAACGCGCGTCGGCGCGGAGGTGGTGTCATGACCGCCGTGGCTTCCGCCGTGACGATTCCGGCCAGGGAACGAGCGGTGCAGGCCCGCGCTCTCCCGACTCGCACCATTCGGGTCGCGTTGGCCGGGTGCGGCGTGGTAGGCGGCGCCCTCGTGAGGCTGCTACACTCTTCCGCTGACGCCATCGGCGCGCGGCACGGCGTGCGCGTCGAGATAGTGCGCGTGCTCGTGCGCGACGCTCGCCGAAAGCGCGACGTTCCGCTCCGCGCCGGCGTCTTCACCAGCGACGTCGAGCAGTTCGTCGCGGAAGATGTCGATGTGGTCGTCGAGGCGATCGGGGGAAGCGACGTCGCGGGGGTCATTGCGCGCGCGGCGCTGGGCCGCGGCACCCGGCTGATCACCGCGAACAAGGAGCTGGTCGCGTCCGCGGGCGCATCGCTCGCCGCGCTCGGCCGCACCGCCGGTGCCACGCTCGATTTCGGAGCGGCCGTCGGCGGGAGCGTGCCCGTGATCTCGACGCTGCGCGATCTCCTCGGCACGTTGCCGCCCGTGTACGTGCGCGGGATATTGAACGGCACATCCAACTACGTCCTCTCTCAGCTGGAGCGCGGCTCCGATTATCCGGAAGCTCTCGCGGCCGCGTGCCATCGGGGGCTGGCGGAGGCGGACTGCACGCGCGACATGGACGGGTCCGACACCGCCGCCAAGCTCGCGATCGTCGCGTGGGTGAGCTTCGGAGTGGACCCGTCCACGCTGCCGGTTCGCCGCATCGGCCTGCTGCCCGAGCCCGCCAGGTTCGTCAGGTACGCGTCGGCGCTCGGTGGCCGGGTGCGTCTCATCGCCGAATGCGCGCGAGTCACGGACGGCGGGATCACCTGCGTGGTCGAGCCGGTGATCGTGCCGCTGGAGAGCTCGTTTGCAAGGACGGAGCTGGAGGACAACCGGGTGGAGGTCGGACTGGGATGGTCCGGACCGCTCGCCGTCTCCGGGCCGGGCGCCGGCGGCGCGCCCACCGCGACGTCGCTGTTGAGCGATCTGCTGTCCCCGGTTCCGCGCACCGCCGACAGCAGCCCGACGCGCGCGTTCGAGGCGGTCGACGACCCGCGAGCGCACAGCTGGCTCGTCGCGGGCCGCGTGAGCGCGCGCACTCTCTTGCGCACGCTCGATACCAGCGGGATTCCAATTCAGAGCGTGCGCGCGAGTGCGGGTGATTCACATGTCGTCACGCGTCCGGCGGCGTGGGCGGCGCTGCAACCAGTCATCGCCGAGCTCGCGGCGAGCAATGCGGACCCGTTGGTCGCGCGTGTAGAGCTGCCGGCAGTGGGAAGGGACCTCTCATGAGTCTCGCACTCGAGAGCACGAACACCCGGTCTCGTCCGCGTCGAGCCACTTTGCCGCCCGCGTTCGAGATCACCGGTCCCCCGAACGCGCCGGTCGTGGCGGTGCTCGGCGGCATCTCGTCCTCACGCCACGTCACGTCGACCGAGGACGACGGCTCGGCAGGGTGGTGGCAGGACGTCGTGCGGGCCGACGGGTTGGTAGATACGCTGCGCTGTCGCGTGATCAGCATCGACTATCTGGGAGAGACCGCGCACGGCGAGCCGCTGCGGACGACCGATCAAGCCGGCGCGCTGGCGCGCGCGCTCGATGCCGCCGGGGTGGATCGACTGCACGCGCTCGTCGGCGCCTCGTACGGCGGCATGGTGGCGCTCGCGTTCGGCGCGGCGTATCCGCATCGCGTCGGGCGTCTGGTGGTCATCAGCGCGGCGCACGCGAGCGACCCGGCGGCAACCGCGCTCCGCGTGTTACAGCGGCGGGTGGTTCAGCTCGGCATCGCTGGCGGGCGTCCCGCTGAGGCGGTTTCGATCGCGCGCGGAATCGCCGTGACCTCTTACGGCACGCCCGCGGAGTTTCGCGCGCGGTTCGCCGGTGACGAATTGCAGGACGGCGCGATGTACCGAAAGATCGAGGCGCATCTGCTCGCGGCAGGGGAGCGATTCGCGCGCACCTGCTCCCCGGCGCGATTCCTCGCGCTGTCGCGGTCGCTCGACCTGCATTTCGTGCGGCCGGAGGACGTGCGAGTGCCCACGACTCTGGTGTCCGTGCGCGAGGACCAGCTCGTTCCGCCGGCGCAGGCCCGGGAGCTCGCGGCGCGCCTCGGCGCGCCGTGCACGCTCGTCGAGCTGGAATCGATTCACGGCCACGACGCTTTTCTCAACGACTCCTCGCTGCTCGCGCCGGTTTTCGCCGCAGCGCTGTCCACACTTTCCGGATCGATATCATGACCGCCATCGAAGGCCTCCCGACGCGCCAGCCCCGGCGATCCGCGACGCGCGCGGTCCGCGCGGGAGTCGCGACCGACCTGCACCATGGCGCGGTGATCCCGCCGCTGCACCTCTCATCTACCTTTTCGTTCGACGGCTTCGGGAAGAAGCGCCAATTCGACTACACGCGGACGGGCAACCCGACACGCGAGCATCTTGCCGGTGCGCTCGCCGAGCTGGAAGGCGGGACATCGGCCGTCGTCACGAGCTCCGGGATGTCGGCCGTTGCGCTCGTGCTCCAGCTCGTGCGGCCCGGCGACCTGGTCCTGGCCGCGCACGATTGCTACGGCGGCACGCACCGCATTCTCCGCTCGCTCGCCGCGCGCGGACAGTTCGAGGTGCTGTTCACGGATCTCACCTGCGCGGGCGCGACGGAGATCGTATCGGCCAGGAGACCGAAGCTCTTGTGGATTGAGACGCCGAGCAATCCGCTGCTCCGGATCACCGATCTGGGAAGCGTGATTCGCGCGGGACGCGACGCCGGAGCGATCGTCGCGGTGGACAACACGTTTCTATCGCCTGCGCTTCAACGGCCGCTGGAGTTCGGCGCCGACCTCGTGGTGCACTCGACGACGAAGTATCTCAACGGCCATAGCGACGTCGTAGGAGGCGCGGTCGTCGCGTCCGATTCGTCGGTGGGGGAGGAGCTCGCCTGGTGGGCGAACTGTCTCGGCCTCACCGGCTCGCCGTTCGACAGCTTTCTCACGCTCCGCGGCGTACGCACGTTGGAAGCGAGACTACGGGTTCACTGCGAGAACGCCGCCCGTGTGGTGGACACGCTTTCCAATCACTCCGCCGTGCAGCGCGTCTTCTATCCCGGGCTCCCGTCCCATCCCGGCCACCTGGTGGCCGCGTCCCAACAGGACGGCTTCGGCGCCATGGTGAGCTTCGAGCTGCGCGGCGGTCGCCCGGCGCTCGAACGTTTCGTCGCCGATCTTGAGTGCTTCACGTTGGCGGAGTCGCTTGGCGGCGTGGAGAGCCTCGTGGCGCATCCTGCCACGATGACCCACGCGTCGATGGACGAGGCGGCTCGCGCGACCGCCGGGATCGACGACAGCCTGCTGAGGCTCTCCGTCGGCATCGAGCACGCCGACGATCTTTGCGAGGATCTGGTTTCCGCGTTGGACGCTTCCCGCCGACGCCATGCGTGGAATCAGGCGCCGCGGGCGCGCGGTGCCACGATCCCCGTGCTCCAGGCCGGCGATACGGTCCGCTTGGCCGGAGGGCAGCCCATGGCGTAGTTTCAGCCAATCGCGGCAAGTCCCGAACCATGACGTGTAACGTGAACAGACTCGATCGACAACTGATTGCGCGGAGCGCACTCCTCGCGGGGCTCGTTGTGGCGGGCATTGGTGCCTTGTCTCCCGCGGGCGCGCAGGTCGCTTCCGGCCAACGCTACGACCGCCTGGCGATTCGCAACGCCACGATCATCAACGGCAACGGCACGCCCGCTTCCGGCCCCGCCGACATCGTGATCCAGGGGAACACGATCGCCGAGATAGTCTGGCTCGATCCCGTCGCCGTGCGCGAGGGCAGGGCCCGCCGCCCTGCGGCGGACGCCGAGATCGACGCGACCGGAAAGTTCGTGCTCCCGGGATTGATCAACGCCCACGGGCACGTGCAGGAGGAGCGCGGCGGGATCCCGCAGCCCCTCGATTACGAGCTCAAGCTCTGGCTCGCCTCCGGCATCACGACGGTCAGAGACGTCGGGTCGCCGACGGAGCGGACTCTCGCGCTGCGCGAGCAGAGCCGCCTCAACACGATCGCCGCGCCCCGGCTGTACGTGTACGCGCAGTTCGGCCGGCGCCCGACACCGACGAATCCGGAGCTGGCCCGCGCGCGCGTGCGCGAGCTGAAGGCGCTCGGCGTGGACGGCATCAAGACGACCGGAATCGACCGCGACATACTTGCCGCGCTGCTCGATGAAGCGCACAAGGTCGGACTGAAGGTGGCGCACCACGCCGGGGTCGAGGAGAGCAATGCGTGGGACGACATCCGCGGCGGGACCAGCAGCATCGAGCACTGGTACGGCGTCCCGGACGCCGCGATCTCCGGCGGGGTGCAGAACTTTCCGGCCGACTACGATTACCGCGACGAAGTCGATCGCTTCCGCTACGCGGGCCGCCTCTGGCGCGAGGCCGATTCTACGCGACTCGTCGCGGTGCTCGACTCGATGGTCGCGGCGAAAGTCGCCTGGGTTCCCACGCTAGTCATCTACGAAGCGAGCAGGGACCTGCAGCGCGCGCAGACGCAGCCGTGGTTCGCCGACTACCTGCACCCGACTCTCGAGCGCTACTTCCGCCCCGATCCGGCCAACCACGGCTCGTACTTCTTCGGCTGGACCACGACCGACGAGACGTTCTGGAAGGAGAACTACCGGATCTGGATGCGCGCGCTGCGCGAGTTCGAGCGCCGCGGCGGGCTGATCGGCGCGGGCGAGGACGCGGGGTTTATCTACCAGATGTACGGCTTCGGCTTGATTCGCGAGCTGGAGCTGCACGAGGAAGCCGGCTTCCATCCGATCAAGGTCATTCAGCACGCCACCGGCAACAACGCGCGCATTCTCGGCGAGGAGCACCGGCTCGGCCGGATCCGCGCCGGCTACCTTGCCGACTTGATAGTCGTGAACGGGAATCCGCTGGCCAACCTCAAGGTGCTGTATCCAACGGGTGTGGAGGAGATTCAGGGCGGCCGCGCGGTCCGCACCGGCGGCGTGGAATGGACGATCAAGGATGGAATTCCCTATCACGGGCCGACGTTGCTGCGCGAGGTCAAGGAGATAGTAGCCGCGGCGAGGGCGGGGGCTGCTCGTGATTAGTGATTCGTGATTAGTGATTGGTAACAGCCAAACCGTTTCGCGGCTGTCACCGAACACAGTTCACGAGTGACCAATCACCAATCACCAATCACCAATCACCAATCACTAATCACCAGTCAATGAATCGCCTCCTCCTCCTC
The DNA here is from genome assembly GCA_024654005.1 of Gemmatimonadaceae bacterium. Taxonomy (GTDB): domain Bacteria; phylum Gemmatimonadota; class Gemmatimonadetes; order Gemmatimonadales; family Gemmatimonadaceae; genus JACDCY01. Next base: position 10,413 of record JANLGX010000148.1, read on the forward strand.
AGCCTCTCAGTCGCCAGTATGGCGGCGCCAGCCCTCGCCCAGACTCCCGCTGAGCTCATCGTCACCGCGGATCGCATCTACACCGTCGAGCCGGGGCCGCACGTGCATGCGATCGCGATTTCCGACGGCCGCTTCGTGTATGCCGGCACGCGCCAGGGAGCGGAGCGGTATCGTGGGCCCAACACGCGCTCCATGGATTTCCCGGGCGCGTACATCTACCCGGGGTTGGCGGACGCGCACGCGCACATCAGTGGACTCGGCACGTCGCTCGAGCGCGTGCGGCTGGACGAGACGCGCACCTACGAGGAGGTCATAGCGCGCGTCGTGGAGCGCGCGGCGGCGCTTCCGTCCGGCGAATGGATCCTCGGACGCGGGTGGGATCAGACGCGCTGGCCGGTGAAGGACTTTCCGACCCACGACGCGCTGACCCGCGCGGTACCGAATCACCCGGTGGTGATCACGCGGGTGGACGGACACGCGCTGCTGGCGAACGCGCGCGCGATGGAGCTCGCCGGCATCACCCCCGCGACCCGCGATCCGGCGGGCGGCCGGATCGTCCGCGACGCATCGGGCCGGCCGACGGGAGTGTTCGTCGATAACGCCGAGAACCTGGTAAACCGGGTAGTGCCGCGCGCCACGCCCGCGCAGACGCGACGGCGGCTGCTCGCGGCCGTGCGGGAAGTGCATAAATGGGGGCTGACCAGCGTGCACGACGCCGGCGAGTCGCGCGGCACGATCGACTTGATCGAGTCGATGGCGGCGCAAGGCGATTTCGATCTGCGCACCTACATAATGATCTCGGCCGACACCGCGGACGAGCGGCACTACTTCAGCCGCGGGCCGGTGAACGGCGCGCACGGCAACCGCGTCTGGATCCGCACCGTCAAGGTGTACGCCGACGGCGCGCTCGGCTCGCGCGGAGCCGCGCTGCTCGCGCCGTACGCCGACGATCTGGACAACACCGGCCTGCTCGTCACTCCGCCCGAGCGCATACAGAGTCTCGTGCACTCCGCGCTCGCCGCCGGCTTCCAGGTCGCGACGCACGCGATCGGCGACCGCGGCAACCGCATAGCGCTGGATGCGTACGAGGCGGGCCTCCGCCGCGCGCCGGCGCGCGATCATCGCTTCCGCGTGGAGCACGCGCAGGTGATCGCGCTCACCGACATCCCGCGATTCGCGCGGCTCGGAGTCATCCCGTCCATGCAGGCGAGCCATCAGCGCAGCGACATGCGCTGGGCGGAGGAGCGGGTGGGGCCGCAGCGGATCCGCGGCGCGTATGCCTGGAGGAAGCTGCTGCGGACCGGCGTAGTCATCCCCAACGGCAGCGACGCGCCGGTGGAATCGGTGAATCCGCTCATCTCGTTCTACGCCGCCGTCACGCGGCAGGACGAGAGCGGCTACCCGCCCGGCGGCTGGTACCCCGCCGAGCGCATGACCAGGACCGAAGCGTTGAAGGCGATGACGATATGGCCGGCCTTCGCGGGCTTTCAGGAGTCGCTCATGGGCTCCATCAAGACGGGGAAGCTCGCGGACTTTACCGTGCTCGACCGCGACATCATGACGGTGCCGGCGAATCAGATTCTCTCCGCGAACGTGGTCGCGACGTTCGTGGGCGGCCGCCAGGTGTACAGCCGCGCCGTCGCGCAGCAGCCGCGGCAGGCGCCCGATCCACGCATCCACCCGGAGCCGGTCTTTCCGCTGCTCCCGCCGGGATTCGCGCTGGATTCCGCCGCGGTCGTGAGCACGGTACAGCGCTTTCATGCCGCGCTCGCGGCCGGTGACAGCGCGGCCGCGCTGTCGTACCTGGACGACGACGTCGTCGTGCTCGAGTCCGGCGGCGTGGAGACGCACGAGGAATACAGGTCGCACCATCTCCCGGCCGACATCGCGTTCGCGCGCGCCGTCCCGGCCAATCGCGGATCCATGCGCGTGCGTGTCGAGGGGAACGCCGCGTGGGTCTCGTCCATGAGCGTCATGCAGGGCCAGTTCAACGGCAGAGCGGTGAACTCCGCCGGCGCGGAGCTGATGGTGCTCCGGCGGACCGAGGCCGGATGGAAGATCAGCGCGATTCACTGGTCGTCGCGCGCGAGGAGACCATAGACCAGTGATTAGTGATTAGTTATTGGTGATTAGTGACAGCAACGACGGTCGTTGAACTAATCACTAATCACTAATCACTAATCACTAATCACTAATCACTAATCACTAAGCACTAATCACTAATCACTAATCACCGGTCTTATGACGAACCCGCGTTTCCCCATCGGCGAGTATCAGCAGCCCGACAAGCTTTCTGAAGCCGGGCGGGCCGCGGCCATCGCGAAGATCGACGCGATGCCCGCGACGCTCCGCGCCGCGGTGGCCGGCATGTCCGACGCGCAGCTCGACAGCACTTATCGGGAAGGGAGCTGGACGCTGCGACAGGTGGTGCATCACCTCGCCGACAGTCACGTGAACTCCTACACTCGCTTCCGCCTGGCGCTCACGGAAGATCACCCCAGGATAAAGCCGTACGACGAGAGGAAGTGGGCCGAGCTCGAGGACGCGCGCACGCTGCCGGTAGAAGTCTCGCTCAAGTTGCTCGAGGCGCTGCATTCACGCTGGGTGACGCTGCTGCGCTCCCTGAAGCCGGCCGACTTTGAGCGAACGATCGATCATCCGGAGAACGGCACGATGTCGATCGATCAGCTCCTCGCGATGTACGCCTGGCACGGGGAGCACCATGTCGCGCACATCAGGCTGGCGCGGGAGCGGGGGAACTGAAGTGATTAGTGATTGGTGATTAGTGATTAGTGACTGCAACAGCGGTGCTTGAACTAATCACTAATCACTAATCACCAATCACTAATCACTAATCACTAATCACCTGTCTTCCCGTACGCTGCGCGCAGCAGCTCCCGAGCCCGCTCGCTCAGCTCCACATGCCTCCGCGCCATCATCCGCTCCGCGACCTCCAGAAACTTGTCGATCTCGTACCGCTCGCCGTCGCCCCAGGCGAACGGCGGCACTGATTTCGGCGGCATGCCCGGCCCGAACACGTTCGCGCCGGCGCCGACGATCGTGCCGGTCGTCAGCATGGTACCGATCCCCGTCTTGGAGTAGTCGCCGAAGAACGACCCGAGGAACTGCTGCTTCGTCCCCTGCATACCATTCGCGGTCTGGAGCTGCACGGGGCCGTAGGTGTTCTTCATGTTGCTCGTGGTCGTGCCGGCTCCGAGGTTGACCCAGCGGCCGAGATAGGAGTGGCCGAGGAACCCGGTGTGCCCCTTGTTGCTGTGGCCCAGCACGATGGTGTTGGAGACCTCTCCCCGGATCTTGCTCACTTCGCCGAGCGAGCTCGACGCTATTCGGTCGCCGACGATCACGCAGTTCTCCCCGATGTAGCACGGGCCCGTGATGCGCGTGAATGCAGCGATCTCAGCGCCGCGCCGGATCAGAACCGGTCCGCCCGTGAGATCGAACACCACTTGCGGCTCGACCTTCGCGCCCGCTTCGCAGAACAACGGGTGCTCGCCGAGCACGATGCAGTCGCGGGGAGTCGTCACCTCGAGCTCGACGCCGAGCGTCGGGATGTCCTCCCGCAGCTGCTCCACCAGCGTGCCGATGAGATCCCAGACGTTCTCGATCCACCGGCCGGCGACCTCCACACCCTTCGCGCGCTCCTGCGCCAGCTCCTCCAGCGAGAGCTGTCCCTCGCCGAACCGGGATGCGTGATGGCTGGAGCTGAGGCGTACGGCCACTACCTTGCCGCCGTTCTTCCAGACTCGCGTCTTCGGGTCGACCTTGGCGGCCCTCAACGCGGGCACGAAGCGGGAGTTGGCTACGAGACTGCCCGGCACGACGTCCGAGTCCGAGCACACCGCGGGCGGCGCGTCCGGCTCGTCGAACGCGGCGAGGTGCGCCGCGCCGATGAATCCGGTGACCGCGGTCCCGAGCGCGCGCTCCCATCTTTTCCGGATCAGCTCGGCACCGGCCCGCAGCTCGGACACCGGCCGCGTCAGCGCGAACGGCTCGAACGCCCGCGCCGCGGCATCGTCGTACAGAAAGAGATCGCTCACGAGATGCTCTTGATTTCCGGCGGAAGGGAGTCGACGAGCTTCTTCAGATCCTCCGACTTCTCCACCGTGGTTACGAGCGTCAAGCCAGGCCGGCTCACCACCACCAGGCCGTCCACGCCGTACATCACCACCGCGCCGCGCTCGGCATGCACCACGTTGTCGCGCGCCTCGAGCAGATGGGTGCGGCCATGCCGCACGTTGCCCGCCTCGTCCGCCGCGCGCGCGCGGCGGAGCGCGCTCCACGTGCCTATGTCGTCCCACCCGAACTCGCCGCGCACGACCAGCACGTTCGAGCTGCGCTCGAGCACGCCCACGTCCACCGACACGGATTTCACGAACGCGAAGAACTCGTCGCGCGAGCGCCCGCGCGGGAGCGCGTGCCGCTCCAGCGCGGGCGTCACCTCGGGCGAGTGCCGCCGCAGCTCCTCGATGAAATCGGAGGCCCGCCAGCAGAAGATCCCCGAATTCCACAGCGCGCCGGATCCGACGAGCAGCTTCGCTCCCTCACGGCCCGGCTTCTCGATGAACCGCCGCACGCGGAACCCGGCGTCCACCGCCGCGCCCGGCTCGATGTAGCCGAATCCCGTGTCGGGTCGGGTGGGCACGATCCCGACCGTCACCAGCGCGCGCTTCGATTCCGCGAGGGTCGCCGCGTTCCGCAATGTTTCCGCGAACAGAGCGTCGTCCCTGATCGCCCAGTCGGCGTGGATGCAGATCATCGTGCCGTCCTTCTCCCGCGCGACGATCTCCGACGCCGCCCACGCGAGCGCCGCCGCGGTGCCGCTCGGCCGCGGCTCGGGGATGACGTTCTCCGGCGGGATTCGCGGGAGAGCGCGCGCGACGGCGTCCCGCAGCTCGGCGTTGGTGAGCACCAGTGTGTTGGCCGGCTCCGCGACCAGCGCCATGCGCCGCGCGGCGTTGGCCAGCAGCGGCTCTCCATCCACGAGCGGGAGGAGCTGCTTCGGGCGCGACGGCGTGCTCAGCGGCCAGAAGCGGGAGCCGATCCCGCCGGCCAGTATCACCGCCCACCTCGTCACCGCCGGGTCCCCGCAACGACGCGACGCATCAGCCCTTGTCCAGGCTAGACTGCTCGCCGGTGGTCGACGGCGGCACCGGGACGCCGAGCAGCTGCGCGACCATCGTGTACAGCTTCTTGGGACTGAACGGCTTGGTGAGGAACTCCGTGGCGCCCAGCCGCATGGCGTTGCGCTGCTGCTCCTCCTCGCCGGCCGCGGTCAGGATCACGGTCGGGAGCGCGTGCGTCGCCTCGTTGGCGCGCACGCGGGCGAGCACATCGAGGCCGCTGAGCTTCGGCATCATCAGATCTAGGATGACCAATGATATGGCAGGGTCCCGCTCGATCGCCTCCAGAGCGGCCTCTCCGTCCTCGGCGAGCAGCACCTCGAAGGGGCCCTGTTCCAACTTCATCTGGATGATCCGGCCGATGTGCGGCTCGTCGTCGGCGACCAGAATCCGCCGCTTCCCGCTGGTAGCAGCCGTCATGTGAGCCAGACCACCGCCGGGAGCGTAGGCATCGGTGTCAAATGGAAGAGGTGGGTCGGCCCGTTTCCGCTGGCGCCGCGCCGATAGTCCAAAACTAACAGGGGGTAACAACCGGCGGACTCGGATAGTTGTCGAATTGCAATCGCTTGAAGTGCCATGATTTAGGCAATACGTTACAACGCTTAACCGGAGCCACACCTGTCAACCGTTTCCAATCCACGCACGCGCTGCGTTTGGCGCGTCGCTCGCGCCCGCGTCGGCGCCCTTGCTACCGTCTTCTCGCTCGCGCTCGCCGGGGGAGTCATCGCGGCCTGCGGTGACGTCACCGGCATCGAAGCCACGGCCGAGAACCGGCTCGATACGCTCACCGTTTTTCCGCTCACCGGGTCGGGCCCCCTGACGCCGACCGCGCTCAACACGCCGTTCGGGACCGTCACGCCGATCAACTCCAGCGCCAACTTCGACGTCGTCTTCGATCTCGACTCCCAGCGGCGCGTGCTCATCTACCCGGTCAAGCTGATCGTGCTGCCGCTGACCGGGATCAACGAGGTCGGCCTGCTCAAGGTCCCGGGCTCGTTCGAGAGCGTCCAGCGAGCGCCCACCGGCGAGTACGAGACGGAAGAGCCGCTGACGGTGAGTGTCGGGGAAGTGGTAGTGATCGAGGCGCGCCGCAACCGGCAGAACGACCTTTGCAGCTTTTCGCTGTCGCCCAACGTCTACTCCAAGATCGTGGTGGACAGCGTGTCCGCGGGCACGAATGCGATCTGGTTCCGCCTGGTCGCGAACCCGAACTGCGGCTTCCGCTCCCTCGCCCCGGGCCTTCCCAAGAACTGAATGCACGACCTTCGCGCGTTGCGCGAGCAGGCCGGTGAATTGCGCGCGGCGATGCGTCACCGCGGGCAGGAGCAAACGCTGGCCCCGACGATCGATCGCGCCGTCGAGCTGGACCGCGACCGCCGCGCGACGATCCAGGCCGTAGAAGAGCGCAAGGCGGCGCGCAACGCGCTCAGCCAGGAAGTGGCGCGCAGGAAGAAAGCGGGGGAGCCCGCCGACGAGGCGCAGGCCAGCTCCCGCGCGCTCGGCGAGGAGATCGCCCGGCTCGAGACGGAACTGGCCGCGTCCGAAAGCGAGCTCGAGCAGCTGCTTCTCCAGCTCCCGAACACCGTGCTCGACGACGTTCCCGCCGGCGGCGAGGAGAGTAATTCGGTCGTGCGTGAGTGGGGGACGCCCCGGGCCGCCGGCGGAGTGATGCCGCACTGGGAGGTCGGCGAGAAGCTCGGCCTCATCGACATGGCGCGCGGCGCGAAGATCGCCGGCTCCGGCTTCATCGTCTTCCGCGGCGAGGGCGCCCGGCTCGTGCGCGCGCTGCTCAACCTCATGCTCGATCTGCACACGCGCGAGCACGGCTACGAGGAGACATGGGTGCCGGTGCTCGTGAACCGCGCGGCCATGACCGGCACGTCGCAGCTGCCGAAGTTCGAGGACGACATGTACGCGCTCAAGGAAGACGACCTCTTCCTCATCCCCACGGCGGAAGTTCCGCTGACGAATCTGTACCGCGAAGAGATCCTGCTCGAGTCCGATCTGCCGAAGAGCTTCGCCGCGTACTCGCCGTGCTTCCGACGCGAGGCGGGATCCCACGGCAAGGACACCCGCGGTCTGCTCCGGGTGCACGAGTTCGACAAGGTGGAGCTGGTCCGCTACGCCGTGCCGGAGCGGTCCCGTGACGAGCTCGAGCTGCTGACCGGACACGCCGAGCGCGTGCTGCAGCTGCTGGAGCTGCCGTACCGGGTGGTGCTGCTCGCGGCGGGCGACACCGGCTTCGCGAGCGCCAAGACCTACGACCTCGAGGTGTTCGCGCCGGGCGTGGGGAAGTGGCTCGAGGTATCGTCGTGCAGCAACTTCACCGACTTTCAGGCGCGCCGCGCCGACATCCGCTACCGGCCCGCCGACGGCGGCAAGCCGCGCTTCGTGCACACGCTCAACGGTTCGGGGCTGGCGCTCCCGCGGATCATCGCGGCGTTGCTCGAGCACGGCCAGCAGGCGGACGGGAGCGTGCTGCTTCCGGAAGCGCTCCGCCCGCACACCCGGACCGACCGGCTGACCTAGCAGATGCGGCGCAGCGTTCCGGCAATGCTCGCCATCGTTGGAGTGATCGCGCTGCTCACGTGGTACGTCGTGTACACGCAGACGGTGGTGCGCGACCTGCGCCGCGAGGCCTCGCGCGTGGGACGGATGTACGCCCGCGTGTACGACGCGCTGAACGACACCAACCCCGACGCGGCCAACTCGGCGCTGCTCGACCTGTCGATGCACATACGCGAAGCGGGCGTACCGCTGGTCCTCACGGACACCGCCGGTACTCCGACGCACGCGGTAAATCTTCCGTTCGACGAGCCATATGATCCGGAGCGGGTGAAGGAGTACGCCCGCCGGCTCGACCGCGAGAATACGCCGGTGACGGCGCCCGGCGTGGGCACGGTGCATTACGGCAACACTCCGCTGGTGCGCGGGCTGAAGGTCGTGCCGTACCTGCTCTCCGGAGTGCTCCTTACCCTGCTGATCGCGGGAGCGTACGCCCTGCGCACGCGGTCGCGCGCCGATCGCGAGCAGATCTGGGCCGGCATGGCGCGCGAATCCGCGCACCAGCTGGGGACTCCGCTGTCCAGCCTCAGCGGCTGGATCGAGCTGCTCGGCGAGCAGGACACCGATTCGATCACCACCAACGCCGTTGCGCACATGGCCGGCGATCTCGAGCGGCTCGGGCGGATCTCGCATCGCTTCGAGCGGATCGGGCGGCCTCCCAAGAACGAGCGCGTGGACGTGGCCGAGATCGCGGAGCGCGTCGCGCAGTACTTCCGCCGGCGCGTGCCGACGCTGGCGCAGCGCGTCACGATCGAGTCCACCAGCGACGGCACGGCCATCGTCGAGGGCGATCCCGTCCTCCTCGAATGGGCGATCGAGGCGGTGACCAAGAACGCGATCGACGCGCTCGGCGGCCGCGGCGGCCGCGTGTCGATCTCCAGCACCACGCTGCCGGAGGGCGGCGTCCGCGTCCGCATCGCCGACGACGGACCCGGCGTCCCGCGCGAGATCCGGAAGGAGGTATTCGAGGCGGGGTTCTCGACGAAGGAGAAGGGGTGGGGGATCGGATTGTCGCTCGCGCGCAGGATCGTGCGGGACAATCACGGGGGGAAGCTGACTCTCGTTCCGACGGAGACCGGGGCGACATTCGACATCATCCTGGGATAACCCGCTACGGGGATTTGGCGGGGGAATCCAAGTTGGGAGTGTGACAGTTCGGAGTTGGGAGTAGGGAGTTGAGCGGTATCACTCCGAACTGACCCCTCCAAACTGCCACACTCCAAACTTGGATTCCCCTGCCGGATTCCAGGACTCTCTATCCCTGACGGCATCTTATCTTTGAATGATGCCTTCAATCGCCACCGCTGATGTCCACACCGGGCTCAACCCCGCCCAACAGGAAGCGGTCGCGCATTTCGAGGGTCCGATCCTCGTCCTCGCCGGCGCAGGCTCGGGCAAGACCAGAGTGCTCACCGCGCGCGTCGCCAATCTCATCGAGCACCACGGCGTCGATCCGTCGCGCATCCTCACGGTGACGTTCACCAACAAGGCCGCGGGCGAGATGCGCGAGCGCATTGGCCGGCTGCTCGGCGAAGAGCCGCGCGGAATGTGGTCGGGCACGTTCCACTCGATCGGCGCGCGCATGCTGCGGCGCCACGCGGACCGCGTGGGACGGACGCCCAACTACACCATCTACGACGAGACGGACACGCTCGGCGTGGTCAAGCGCATCATGGAGCGGCTGCGGATCTCCCCGAAGGACATCGCTCCCAAGGCGATTGCCGGCAAGATCTCCGACGCCAAGAACTCGCTGGGCACGCCGGAACAGCTGGCCGCCTCGGCGTTCGATCCGATCACGCGCGCGGCCGCGGCGGTGTTCGCCGAGCTCGAGCCCGAGCTGCGCGCCGGCAACGCGGTGAGCTTCGACGACCTGCTCGTTCTGCCGGTGCGCATCTTCCGCGACCACCCCGAGATCCGCGACCGGTACTCCGAGCAGTTCCGCTTCGTGCTGGTGGACGAGTACCAGGACACGAACCGCGCGCAATACCAGTTCATCCGCTCGCTCGCGCACTCGCACACGAACGTGATGGTCGTGGGCGACGACGATCAGTCCATCTATGGCTGGCGCGGCGCTGACATCCGCAACATCCTCGACTTCGAGCGGCACTTCCCCTCCGCGCGGGTGGTGCGACTGGAGGAGAATTACCGCTCGACCCCCAACATCCTGGCGGTCGCGAACGCCGCGATCAGCGCGAACGTCGGGCGCAAGGGGAAGACGCTGCGCGCCACGCTCCCGGCCGGCGAGCCGGTGACCGAGGTGGCGACGCTGGACGAGCGCGACGAGGCCGAGTGGATCGTCGAGGAGATCAAGGCGCGGCAGAATCGCGACGGAATAGCGTTGAGCGACGCCGCCGTGCTGTATCGCACCAATTCACAGAGCCGCGCGCTGGAGGATTCATTCCGCCGGCACGCGCTGCCGTACCGCCTCGTGGGCAGCGTCCGCTTCTACGACCGGCGGGAGATCCGCGACCTGGTCAGCTACCTCAAGCTGATCGCCAACCCCTGGGACGACGAAGCCTTTCGCCGCGCGATATCCGTCCCGAAGCGGGGGCTGGGCGAGACCAGCATCGACATGCTCTCCGAGATCGCGCGCAAGGCGGGGCTGCCGCTGCTCGAGGCCGCCGGCCGCGCGGATCTGGTCGACGCGCTCCGTCCGGCGGCGAGAAAGACGCTGGCGGAGTTTGCCGGCATGATCGGCAGGTTCCGGATCATGGCCGCCGACGCGAGCGTGGACGAGCTGCTGCGCGACATCATCGACGCGATCCAGTATGGCGCGTACCTCCAGGCCGAGGGTCCGGAATCGGCGCGGGACAGGAGCGACAACGTCAACGCGCTCATCAACGGCGCGGCCGAGCTCGTCATCGAGGAGGGCGGCGAGGTGGGACTCACGCCGCTGGACCATTTCCTCCAGCGCGCGATGCTGATCGCGGCTGTGGACGTGCTCGACTCCGCGGCCGACGCCGTCACGCTCATGACGCTGCACAACGCCAAGGGCCTGGAGTTCCCGCTGGTGATCGTCGCCGGGCTCGAGGACGGGCTCTTTCCGCTCGGCCAGTCGATCGACGAGCCCGCGCTGCTGGAGGAGGAGCGCCGCCTGTTCTACGTGGGCGTGACCCGCGCGGAGAAGAAGCTGTACCTCACGCACGCCGAGACGCGGCGGCGGAACGGCGAGACGATGCCGTCGATGCGCTCCCGCTTCCTCAAGGAGATCCCGGCGGGGATGCTGGAAGAGCGCAAGACGATCAAGCTCCGCTCGCTCGGCCGGCGGTCGATGGTCGTGGACTCGCCGTCGCGCGCGACGTGGGGCGAGCGCGCCCAGCGGAGAAACCACGGCACGCCCGAGTGGCGGAAGCCCGCGCGCGATCCCGACATCGACGCGTCGCAGGACGAAGCGCAGTACGTGCGCGGCGAGCGGATCAAGCACAAGCTGTTCGGCGGCGGCACCATCACGGAGATCACCGGTATCGGGCGCGACGTCAAAGCGGTAATCGACTTCGACGACGAGACCGTCGGCCGGAAGACGATCAAGCTGGCGTACACCACTCTCGAGAGGGGACTGGGCTGATGGCCGTCACTGGGCAGGACGTCCTGAAGGTCGCGAAGCTGGCGAGCCTCGCGGTCGACGAAGGCAAGCTCGACGCGCTCGCGCGCGAGCTGAATTCGATTCTCGGGCACATGGAAGAGCTCGGCAAGGTGAATACGGAGCGCATTCTTCCCGCCGAGGGTCTCAGCTCGGGAGGCCAGCGTCTCCGTGCCGATCACGGCCCGGCGGATGCGCTCGCGCACGCGCCTGCCGACTTCGCGCCCGAGATGCGCGATGGATTCTTCATCGTTCCGCGGCTGGCCACCCACGAAGGATCGTCCGAGCGCACCCCGTGAAGCCACCACCACGCGCGCCGGCTTCGGCCGCGAAGCTGCTGTCGCGGCCGCTCACCGAATGCGTCGCCTGCGTTCGCGAAGGCGCGGCGCTCCCGTCCGATCTCGTGAGCGCCGCCTTCGACCGCGCGGACGACATCGGCGCCGGCAGCGAATCGCTCAACGTATTTCTCGCCACGGATCGCGAGCGCGCGACCGAGCACGCGAAGGGGCTGACTGCGCTCATCGGACGCGCGGAAGCGCCGGGCAATCTCGCGGGCGTTCCCGTGGCGGTGAAGGACAACATCGCGACGCTGGACATGCCCACTACGTGCGGCTCGCGGATTCTCGAGGGCTACGTCAGCCCGTTCGAGGCGACGGTCGTGCGCCGGCTGCGCGCCAACGGCGCGGTGATCATCGGCAAGACCAACATGGACGAGTTCGCGATGGGGTCGTCCACCGAGAACAGCGCGTACGGCCCGACCAGGAATCCCGTGGACATCCGGCGGGTGCCGGGCGGCTCGTCCGGAGGCTCGGCCGCCGCGGTTGCCGCCGGAATAGTCCGGCTCGCGCTGGGCTCCGAGACCGGCGGCTCCGTGCGGCAGCCGGCGTCGTTCTGCGGCATCGTCGGCGTGAAGCCGACGTACGGACGCGTGAGCAGGTACGGGCTCGTCGCATTCGGCTCCTCGCTCGACCAGGTCGGAGTGCTGGCCCGCACCGTGGAGGACGCGGCGCTCGGATTGGAGGTCATCGCCGGCTGCGACCAGTTCGACTCCACCAGCGCCGACGTCCCGGTGCCGAGGTACGAGCTGGAGAAGAACGCCGGACTGAAGGGACTCGTGATCGGAAAGCCGCGCGAGTATTTTCCGGAGCGTCTCGACCCGCGCATCGCGCAGGAATGCGAGCGCGCGCTGGATGCGTATCGCGAGCTGGGCGCGGAGGTGCGCGAGGTGTCGCTGCCGCATACGGCGTACTCGATTCCCGTGTACTACATCGTCGCGCCGGCGGAAGCGTCCTCCAACCTCGCGCGCTTCGACGGCGTCAGGTACGGTTTGCGCGTTCCGTCGGAGCGCGGCCTCGCCGGGATGTACGAGGCGACGCGCGCGCGCGGATTCGGCCCGGAGGTGACGCGGCGCATCCTGCTGGGCACGTACGTGCTCTCGGCCGGCTACTACGACGCGTACTATAAGAAAGCTCAGTCGGTTCGCGCGCTCATCGCGCAGGATTTCCGGGACGTGTTCGCGAGCGGGGTGGACGTGCTATTCACGCCGACCACGCCTACGCCGGCCTTCGAGCTGGGCGCGGTAAAGGACCCTTATGAGATGTACGTGAGCGACATCTTCACCGCGTCCGCCAACCTCGCCGGCGTTCCCGCGATGTCGATCCCGATCGGCGACGCGAGGGGCCTTCCCGTCGGCGGACAGATAATCGCGCCGCACTTCGCCGAGCCGGTGATGTTCCGCGCCGCGTTCGGGCTCGAGCGCGCGCTGGCCGGCGAGCTCCTTCCCGGAGAGAAGAGCGCATGAGCGCGGCTGCCAGCCCGGACTACGAGATGGTGGTGGGCCTGGAAGTGCACGTGCAGCTCAAGACGCGCACCAAGGCCTTCTGCGGCTGCTCCGCGGATTTCGGCGCGCCGCCCAACACCAACGTGTGTCCCGTGTGCCTCGCACTGCCCGGTGCGCTCCCCGTGCTGAACCAGCACGCGGTTGAGCTCGCGCTGCGCGCGGCGCTCGCGCTGGACTGCAAGGTCAACGCGACGTCGGTTTTCGCGCGCAAGAACTACTTCTATCCGGATCTTCCCAAGGGCTACCAGATATCGCAGTACGATCGCCCGCTCGCCGAGAAAGGCTGGCTGACGATCGGGGAGCTGGACGACGGGACGCCGGTGCGGGTGGGAATCACGCGCGTGCACATGGAGGAGGACGCGGGCAAGTCGGTGCACGACCGCTACGCGGGCGCCACAGCGATAGATCTGAACCGCGCCGGCGTGCCGCTCATCGAGATCGTGAGCGAGCCCGACATGCGGTCCGCGGCCGAAGCGGGCGCGTACCTGCGGCTGCTCAAGCAGATACTCAGCTACTCCGGCGTCAGCGACGTCAGCATGGAAGAGGGAAGTCTGCGCGTCGACGCCAACGTGAGCGCGCGCATCCGCGGGGCCACGCAGCTCGGCACCAAGACCGAGGTCAAGAACATGAACTCGTTCTCGGCGGTCGAGCGCGCGCTGGACTCGGAGTTCGCGCGCCAGGTGGCGCTGCTCGAGAGCGGCGGCACGGTGACGCAGCAGACGATGCTCTGGGACGGCGCGAAGGGCGAGACCCGCGCGAGCCGGACCAAGGAGGAGAGCCACGACTATCGCTATTTCCCGGAGCCCGATCTCCCGCCGCTGGTGCTGGACATGGAATGGGTGGGGCGGGTCGGTCGCGCGATTCCCGAGCTGCCCGATGCCCGGCGCAAGCGCATGATCGGGGAGTACGAGCTCTCCGCTGCCGACGCCGAGCTGCTCACGGCGAGCGCGGGAATGAGCGAGTACTTCGAGGCCGTGGCGCGCGCGTCGCTCGACCCCAAGGCCGCGCTCAACTGGGTGATGGGCGAGGTGTCGGCCGCGGTGAACGCCGCGGGAGTCCGGATAGACGAGTTCCCGGTGAGGCCCGCCGACCTGGGCGAGCTGCTGCGCATGGTGCGCGAGGACGTGGTCAGTCACACCGCGGCGAAGCGCGTCTTCGCGCGCATGGTGGAGACCGGCAAGCCGGCAGCGCAGGTTGCCGCGGAAGAAGGACTGCAGAAGGTCGGCGACGACGCCGCCCTGGTCGAGTGGATAGACGAAGTGCTCCGCGAGAATCCGGCGGAAGCCGCGCGGTACAAGAGCGGCGAGACGAAGCTGCAGGGCGTGCTCGTGGGCCTGGTCATGAAGAAATCGAAGGGGCGCGCCGATCCCAGGAAGGTGAATCAGTTGCTGTCGGAAAGGGCGCGCGTTTGAGGATCCCGCGGCTCGGATCGATGCCGCGCGTCATTGCCGCGCTGGCGCTGCTGCCCTTCGCCGGCGCCGCGGCGGCGCAGGACTCGAGCGACGAAACCGTGACCTCCATGTACCTCGAGAGCATTCGCTGGGACACGCCGGCTCTCGTCGCGTTCCTGCGGGAAATGCCCAAGGGCGCGGACCTGCACAGCCACCTGAGCGGCGCGGTGTACGCCGAGAGCTTCCTGCGGTGGGCCGCGGAGGACGGAGCGTGCGTGAGCCGGGTGGAGCTGCGAATCATTCCCGGTCCGTGCGCGAGCGGCGCTGACACGGTCGCCGCCGCGGTCGCGCTCGCCGACGGCGTGCTCTATTCCGCGCTCGTCGACGGGCTGTCGATGCGCAACTGGAACGCCGCGCGCGTCAACGGCCACGACCAGTTTTTCGCGACATTCGGCCGGATGTACTCGACCCGCCGGCGGACGGGCGACATGCTGGCCGAGGCGGCGCGCCGCGCGGCGGCGGGCAACGTTTCCTATCTCGAGCTCATGCTCACTCCCGACGGCGGAGCCGCGCGCTCGCTGGGCGACCGCGCCGGATGGCTGGGAGATTTCGCGCGGATGCGCGACACGCTGCTCGCGCTCGGGCTGGATCGGGTCGTCGCTCTATCTCGCGCGCGCATCGACAGCGTCGAAGCCCGGCGCGACACCGTGCTCGCGTGCGGCACCGCGGCCGCCGATCCGGGGTGCGCGGTGACCGTGCGGTGGCTCTACCAGGTGGCGCGCGCCACGCCGCCGCAGCAGATCTTCGCGCAGATACTCACCGGCTTCGTCCTGTCGCGCGACGATCCGCGCGTCGTGGGCCTGAACCTGGTGCAGCCGGAGGACGCGCTGATCGCGATGCGCGATTACTCGCTGCACATGCGCATGATCGGCGCGCTGCGGCCGCTGTATCAGTCGGTGCGGGTTTCGCTCCACGCGGGCGAGCTGGCGAGCGGGCTCGTTCCACCGGAAGGACTTCGCTTTCACGTGCGCGAAGCGGTCGAGATAGCCGGCGCGTCGCGGATCGGTCACGGCGTTTCGGTGATGCACGAGGACCGGCCGTACGAGCTGCTGGCGGAGATGGCGCGGCGCGGCGTGCTCGTGGAGATCAACCTCACGAGCAACGACGTGATACTCGGCGTGAAGGGCAGGGACCATCCTCTGCGCGCCTACCTGACGGCGGGCGTACCGGTCGCGTTGTCCACCGACGACGAAGGCGTGGCGAGGTCGGAGATGACGATGGAGTACGTCCGCGCGGCCCAGCAACAGCTGCTACGCTATCCGGATCTCAAGGCGATGGCGCGCGCGTCGCTGCGACACGCATTTGCCGACGAGGCCACGAAAACGCGCTTGACGCGGGAGCTCGAGGCCGCTTTCTCGCGCTTTGAGAGCCGCATCGCGCAACGAGCCCGTTAACGCGTTCCGGCAGCGCGGCACGCATCACATTTGTTAGCCGCGCGGTTGGCGGATTCGTCCGTTTGTCCGCGAAAAACTGTTGCCTATCGCGGTAAAAACCCGTCCTGGGCACACAAGCCGCATGGGGGCTGGCGAAGGCCGGCTCCGCGAGCCAAGCTGGTGGTTCGCGCGGAACGGTTTTTAGTGGAGGACGGCCGGTTATGAAGCTTTTTGGTGCGCGTGCGCAAAAGCGTCCATCGGGACTGTCGATCATCGATGACCGTCTCACCATTCGTGGCGAGATCGACACCGACGGCACGATCCGCGTGGACGGACACGTCGAAGGCGGCGTGCATCGCGCCGGAATGTTGATCATCGGGGCGGGCGGCGGTGTCGTCGGCGACGTCGAAGCGGGCGACGTGATCGTCGCCGGTACGATTCACGGCAACGTGCATGCGACCGGGCGCGTCGAGATCGAGCCCGGGGCGGCGGTGCACGGAGAGATCCGCGCCAACAACATGCTACTGCGCGAGGGCGCGATGCTGCACGGCCAGGTTTCGATCGGCGCCGCGCCGGTCTCCACGGCCACGCCCGGCGCGTCGCGCCGGCTGGAGTTGGCGCAGACGCCGGCGCACCCCGTCAGGGCCCACGTTTGAGGAAAGCGCCCCGGCGCGAGCGCAGGCGCGCGTGGACGCTCATCCTCGTTCCGCCGCGACCCGGTGCCCGCACCCGCCAGCTGAGCGTTCGCGCCCGCACCGTGGGAGTTCTCGGCAGCTTCGTTTTCGTCACGATCGCGACCGCGGCGACCTGGACCCGCGAGACTACTTTCATCGCGGCCGCCAGCGCCGACAAGCTGGCCGAGTCGCAGCGGCTGGTGGTCGGTCTGCTCGACAGCGTCGACGCGCTGGGCGCGCTGGTGGCGAAGGAGCGCGCCGCGCGCCTTCCGCCCCGCAACATGGTGCTGCCGGTCTCCGGCAGGATCTCCAGCCGGTTCGCTACGACGCGGCTGCATCCGATCCTCGACATCTTCCGCGCTCATCGCGGCGTCGATCTCGCGGCGCCGTACGGCACGCGCATCGTCGCGCCGGCCTCGGGTCGCGTACGTTACGTCGGTTGGCGCGTGGGGTACGGCCTCACGGTCGAGCTGGAGCACTCCGGCGGTGTAGTCACGCGGCTGGCGCATTGCGGCAAGGCGCTGGTCAAGGCCGGAGACCGTGTCGAGATCGGCACCGCGGTCGCGACGGTCGGCGCGACGGGCCTCGCCACCGGCCCGCACCTGCACTTCGAGGTCCTGACGCGGGGCCGGTCCGTGGATCCCATCCAGTTCCTCGCGTCCAGCCGGCGCGCGCTCGCCCCGGAGCAGGCGACCGCTAAAAACGAGTAGTTAAGGGACAGCCCGCGCGGAGCAGCACTCCCCGGGGTTGACACCCGTTCGCCGTTGCCGTACTTCTGGCTCCCCCCACCACGGGGATTCGCTCATTTGGGCGGTGCTGCGACCGCAAGGAGAAGCTGATGTTCCGGGACAGGAAGACCCCCCACCAAGCCATGCCGGCCGTCACGCCCGAGAACGGCAAGCCGGTATCGATCACTCTGCTCACCGTCGTCGGCGAGCACGCCCGCATGGAAGGCAAGTTCGACATCACCGACTCGATCCAGGTCGAGTGTGAAGTCGGCGGCGAGCTGAACGTCGGCGGCAAGCTCGTCATCGGACAGAAGGTCGTCGTGAACGCCAACGTGCAGACGGTCGACGCGATCATCATGGGGCACTACGAGGGCAACATGATCGCGACCGGCAACGTCGAGATCGCCGAGACGGGACGCGTCACGGGCAACATCCAGACGGACTCGCTGGTGATCTCGAAGGGCGGCTTCTTCAACGGCAACATCACCAAGATGAACGAGCAGGCCGAGCGGGTCATCGCGATCGACGAGAAGCGCAACACCGGACAGCAGCAACAGTTCGGCGCGCGCTGAGCGGGGAGGGCGGTAAATGCCCTGGAGGAAGCAGGACAAGCCGCAGGTGAAGGAAGCCGGACCGACGACCTACCTCGAGGAGGGATCGGAGATCGACGGCAAGCTCACCTTCACCGGCACGGTCGTGCTCAACGGCCGGCTCCGTGGCGAGATAGTCTCCAACGACAGCCTGATCATCGGCGAGAAGGGGGTCGTCAACGCGAACGTGCGCGCGAGCGTCGTGCAGATCTCGGGCGAAGTCGTGGGCAACGTCGTCGCGTCTGACCGCGTCGAGCTCAAGGAAAAGTGTCGCGTGTACGGCGACGTCAGCGCGCCCGTGGTGATCATCGCCGAAGGCGCGCTGTTCGAGGGTCAGTGCACGATGACCAAGGGGCGGCCGGCCGAAGTCGCGCAGCCACCCGTCCGGGACCTTTCCCTCGTCAAGCAAAGGTCGGAGCTGCCAAGGTAAGGCGCTGCGTGCTGCGTGCTGCGTGCTAACTTCATCGCGCAGGGCAGCGCCTCTCAATCTGGACCGACCAATGCGAACACGTAGAATCCTCCCCGTTTGTGTCGCGGCGCTGGCACTGGCCGCCTTTGCATCCCCACTGTCTGCGCAGCGCACCATGAAGCCGCCGCTGCACGGCCGGCACTGGATGGCCATCACCGGCAAGCCGCTCGGCGCGACCGCGGGCGCGATGATCTTCCAGAAGGGCGGCAACGCCGTGGACGCAGCGTGCGCCATGCTCGCCGCGACCGCGACGATGTGGGACGTGCTGCATTGGGGCGGCGAGACGCAGGCGCTCATCTACCACCCCGGCCTCAAGAAGGTCATCGGCATCAACGCGCTCGGCGTCGCGCCCTCGGGCGCGACGGCCGCATACTATCGCTCGCGCGGCTTTACCTACCCGCCCGAGTACGGGCCACTCGCCGCGATCACGCCCGGTACGCCCGGCGGGCTGATGGTCATGCTCGCCGAGTACGGCAAGCTGACGCTCGAAGAAGTCCTCGCGCCGGCGATCCAGCTGGCCGACGGGTATCCAATCGAGGCGCAGACGGCGAACTCGATCCACCGGATGCGCGACACGATCGCGCAGTGGAAGTACTCGCGCGCGGTGATGCTGCCGCACGCGAATCGCGAGCGCGCGGCGCCGGAGGCGGGAGAGATTTTCGTGCAGGCCGATCTCGCGGCGACGCTGCGCAAGCTCGTCGAGGCCGAGCGACAGGCGCGTGCCGCGGGAAAGAACCGCCGGGAGGCGATCCTCGCGGCGTACAACCGCTTCTACAAGGGTGACATCGCCGAGGAGATCGTGCGCGGGACGCGGGAGGAGGGCGGCCTGTTCACCATGCGCGACCTCGCCGACTGGCGCGTGATCATCGAAGAGCCCGTCAGCACGACGTACAAGGGGATCACCGTGTACAAGCTCCCGTTCTGGCAGCAGGGGCCGGTTATGCTCCAGGCGCTCAACATTCTGGAGAACGTGGACCTGAAGGCGATGGGGTACAACTCGCCGCGCTACATGCACACGATCTACCAGGCGATGAACCTCGCGTACGCTGACCGCGACTTCTATTACGGCGATCCGTACTTCCCGCCGGAGGAGCCCGTGCGCGGGCTGCTGTCCAAGGAGTATGCGCGCGCGCGCTTCTCGCGGATCAACTGGGAGCGGAACGATCCAAACGTGCTGCCGGGCGATCCGTACCCGTTCCAGAGTGGGACGAACCCGTTCGCGGATCTGCTTCGGGCATGGACCATCTCGCCGGCTCCCGACACGCTGCCGAAGAGCGGCGGGCAGGACCGGCCGCCCGGAACCGCGCTCGACGACGCGGCGTTCATGCGCGGCTTCTATGCGGGCACAACTTCCATCGAAGCGGCCGACGCGGAAGGGTGGGTCGTCTCCATCACGCCGAGCGGCGGCTGGATTCCCGCCGTGATTGCCGGACGGACCGGCGTCGGCCTCAGCCAGCGCGCGCAACAGTTCGTCACGCGCGCCGGGGACAATCCATTCAACGTGATCGAGCCGGGCAAGCGCCCGCGCGTGACGCTGACGCCGACCATCGCGCTGAAGGACGGCGCGCCGTACCTGTCATTCGCGGTGCAGGGCGGGGACTCGCAGGATCAGAACCTGCTGCAGTTCTTCCTGAACGTGGTCGAGTTCGGGATGACCGTACAGCAGGCGAGCGAAGCGGCGAACATCAACAGCTTCCAGATGCGCTCTTCGTTCGGGGCGCACGAGTCACGGTCGGGGCGGATGCTCGTTGCGACGTCCACGCCCGATTCCGTGCGCACCCAGCTCACGCGCATGGGCTACACACTGGAGTTTGCGCGGCTCACGTCAGGGCCGATCAACGCGATCTTTTTCGACCGCGCGCACGGCACGTTCTGGGGCGGGTCGAGCAACCACGGCGAGGACTACGGGATTGCCTGGTAGGTACCTTCGACCGGTCCGTCCACCTCTTGCCGCATTTAGTCGCGAGTCGTAGCGTCTCTTCGAGCGCCCACGGTCCTGGTTCTTGACTCGTCTGCACTGAGCGTCTCTCTCTCCCTATAGGATTCTGATGCCGCGCTTCATCCAACCCCTGCTCGCCCTCGTCCTCTGTACGCTGCCCTTGGTTCAGCCCTTGGCAGCGCAGGCGGCTCGCGTCGACGGTGTATTCACCGTGGCGAAGTACCTCGACTACGAGACCGTCGCCGATCCAAAGCTGTCTCCTAGCGGTGCTACCGTTGTCTACACGAGGCGGTGGATTAACCAGCAGGACGACCGGTGGGACTCCGCGCTGTGGATCATGAATGCGGACGGCTCGCGAAACCGTTTTCTCGCCGAGGGCTCCGGGGCCGTGTGGTCGCCCGATGGGACACGGATCGCGTATGTCGCGGACGGTGAGCCCAAGGGCGCACAAGTATGGGTGCGCTGGATGGATGCCGAAGGCGCCGCATCGCAGATCACACGTGTCGCGGAGCCGATAGGCGACTTGCGCTGGTCACCCGACGGGCGCAGCCTCGGCTTCAGCATGTTCGTGCCAGCGCGCGCTCCGTGGAAAATCGACATGCCGCCGACTCCGGAAGGGGCGAAGTGGACCGCCGCGCCGAAGCATGTCGACAAGCTGCACTATCGCTTTGACAGGCGGGGCTTCCTGCGCCCGGGTTATCGGCACTTGTTCGTCGTTTCCGCGGACGGCGGCGCTGTCCGCCCGCTCACCAGCGGCGAGTGGAGCGTCGGATACACCGACGAGGGCGAAGGATCGAGCGTTGCATGGGATTGGGCGCCCAACGGCCGCACGATCGTGTTTGACGGTTTCAAGGAGCCAGAGGCCCAGCGTACCTATCGTAGCGGCAATATCTACGCGGTGGACGTCGCCGGTGGGACTGTCACGCGTCTTACGCGTGAGGACGGCGCGTGGCGCAACCCGGTGCTCTCGCCGGACGGGCGACGGATCGCTTTCGTTGGTACGCCGAAGGCGTCGTACAGCTATCGCGTAGGTGACTTGTACGTGATGGAGATGGACGGCAGCGGCGTACGGAAGCTGTCCGGTGAGTTGGACCGTGACGCATCCAGCTTGCGCTGGGCCCCGGACGGCAGCGGAGTGTACTTCACGGCCGGAGACCGCGGCACCAGCAACCTTCACTTCGCCCCCCTGAACGGAGGGGTCCGCGCGGTGACGCGCGGCACGCACATGCTCTCGCTGGGCGCGGTGGCGCGCAACGGCACGGCCGTGGGGACGGCGACTTCTTTTCACAAGCCGACGGACGTGGTACGGATAGCCCTGCGCGGCAACGGCGAAATCACCCAGCTCACGCGAGTCAACGAAACACTCCTCAGCGGAATCCGGCTGGGCGACGTCGAGGAAATTTGGTATGCGTCGAGCGGCGGCGCGCGCATTCAGGGGTGGATTGTAAAGCCCCCGAATTTCGAAGCTGGGCGCAGGTATCCGTTGATCATGGAGATCCACGGCGGACCGCATGGGATGTACAACGTCGGATTCAACCCCATGTTCCAGAACTTCGCGGCCCACGGTTACGTGGTGATCTACACTAATCCGCGCGGCAGCACCGGCTATGGTTCCGACTTCGGCAACGCGATCCAGTTTGCCTATCCGAGCGTGGACCACGAGGATCTGATGGCGGGCGTGGACGCCGTGGTCAGTCGCGGATATATCGATACGAACCGGATGTTTGTCGGTGGGTGCAGCGGAGGCGGAGTCCTGTCGAGCTGGGCGATCGCACACACGGACCGCTTCGCCGCTGCCGCGGTACGATGCCCGGTGACCAACTGGCTGAGTATGGCGGGGCAGACGGATATTCCGCTATTCACGTTCAACTTCTTCGAAAAACCTTTCTGGGAAGATCCCGCGCGCTGGCTCGAGCAATCACCCCTGATGCATGTCGGCCGCGTGAAGACTCCGACGCTGCTGATGACCGGGGAGCTCGATCTCCGAACACCGATGTCGCAGACCGAGGAGTACTTCGCCGCGCTCAAGATGCGCGGCGTACCGGCCGAGCTGCTGCGCTTCGAAGGGGAGTACCACGGCACCGGCTCGAAGCCTTCCAACTGGATGCGCACGCAGCTGTACATGATGAGCTGGTACGAGCGTCACGGAAACGCGAAGGCCGCCGCCGCAGGAGGGTCGCGCTAGACCGCAAGCACGGCACCATGTGGGGCGGGTCGAGCAATCACGGCGAGGATTACGGCATAGCCTGGTAATCGCTTCAGAGACTTGGCGACCGGCGAGGCCGCTATCCCGTGCGGAGTCAGCGCAGCGCTGCTATTCGCTCGCGTGCCGCGCGAACTCGCGGCTGCAGCTCCGGATCGGCGTTCCGCCACAGCTCCACGAACTTCGCGTAGTGCGCGGCTGCCCTCGCGCGGTCCCCCTTCGCGTCGAACAGGCGGCCGAGGCGCTCGTGGCTCGGAGCGAGATCGAAGCTGTTCGACCGAGTCTTGTTCGTGCGCGTCATGTCCACGAACCGCGTTAGGACCACGATGGCGGAATCGGGTTTGCCCGAAGCCTCGTACGCATCCGCCAACGGGACCAGTGAGCACCAGTCGCAGCCCTCCCGATCAGACTCGCGCCAATCCCGAATCGCGTCGGAGAAGCGCCTTTCCGCGGAGGCTATCGCCCCCAACATCGCCTGGCGGCTCGTCGCATCGTCCAAACGCTGAAACTGCTGCCGCGACCGATCCCACTCGCCGAGGTATCCCCGCGCACGCGCGGGTTCGCCCGCATACGAGTACATGTACACGAGCGTTGCGAGAGGCCGGCTGCTCGGCGGAAGCGAAGCGAGCGGGATGCGCTGGAGCGCCCGGTCGAGAATCCGCTTCATCCCGGCGCGATCGGCCAACAACGATCCGTGCTCCCGTGCTTCTACGATGTCGACGTCCAGCAGGGCGATGTCCCCGATAAACGTGCGGCGGAGCGCCGCGCTCTCCCTCTGCAGCCTCCGCGCCTCGCCCAGCCTGCCCTCGGTACGAGCCATCACCGCCAGCAGGTCGAGCAGGCCCGAGCGCGACACGGGCTGCGACGCCTGGGTTCGCAGCGCTGTCGAAACGATCGCCTGAGCCGAGTCAAACTGTCCGACCGTCGCGAACAGCCATGCTTTGGTGGACAGCGCATTTGGGTTGGTGGGGAAAGCCGTAAGGAAGCGGTCGACGGTCTCCCGTGCCTGCTCCAGCTTGCCCAGATGGACGGAAACCGAGACTAGGTTGCTGTAGTGAACCGCCGACACGGGCCCGATCGCGATCGCGCGGTGGTATAGCTCCTCCGCCTTCGCGTTGTTCCGCTGGAATCGATACAACAACCCCAGGTTGTTCATCGCGGCGGTGTTGCTCGGCTGCAGCTCCAGCAGCTGCTCGTACGCGGCGATCGATCGTGTGAGGTCCTGGTGCGGACCGCCATCGTAGTAGCTGCCGAGCAGGAGGTAGCGCTCCGCGTCGCTCAACCGGTCCCGGTGCTCGAACGCCTTCTGCAGCAGCGAGTCCGTCGCCTGTCGATTCCCTCGATTCGAGTTCTCGACGGCGAGCTTGCGATACGCCATCGCGAAGCCTGTGTCCAGCGAGATCGCTTCCTTGAGCAGCGCTTCGCCGCGGGCCCAGTCTCCGTCCACTGCGACCGCGCTCGATCCCTGGACGTACTTCTTCAACGCTTCCAATGAC
>JANLGX010000150.1 GCA_024654005.1 Gemmatimonadaceae bacterium
ACCCGCCATGCCTGAGAATATTGCAGCGGGGGCGGGGTCCGTCCCCAGTGGTTGGGGCGTGGTGGTGGTCAACTGGAACACCCCCGGCGACACGATCGAGTGCCTGGAGTCCGTCCTGGCCGCGGCAAACCACCCGCGGCAGGTCGTGCTGGTGGACAACGCTTCGACCGACGATTCGGTGGAGCGGATTGGCCGCTGGGCTTCGGAGCGGGGGGTACGAGCGAAAGTCGTCCGCGACGGGGAGGAAAATGGCGCGGACGTTGGCGACGCGTGGCTGCTGCTGATCGCGTCGCGGAGCGTGCGGGGCTTCTCCGCGAACAACAATCTCGGGCTGCGGTATTTTCGCGACCGCACGCCGGCGAGCCACGTCCTGTTGCTGAACAACGACGCGACCGTGGCGGAAGACTTCTTCGTCCAGCTGAGCGACGCCGTGGCCGCGCGCGCCGGAGGCGGGTTGTTCACCGGCACTATCTACCATGATCCCGAGCGAACCCGCATATGGTACGCCGGCGGCGAGGTGAATCCCCTGCGAGCGCTGGTCACCCACCGGACCACGCCGCCGGAGTCAGCCCGGCCCGTCGAGACCCCGTTCGTGTGCGGCTGCGCGATGCTGATCTCGCGGAAGGTGATGGAATCCATCGGGCTCCTGCCCGAGTGCTTCGACCCCATCTACTGCGAGGACGCGGACTACAGCCTGCGCGCCGCCGCGGCGGGATTCCCGCTGGTGTACGCGCCGGCTGCGCGCGTGTACCACAAGGTCGGGGCCACCGTGGGAGACTCGAGCAGGTCGCCGCGCACGACGTTCTCGACCAACCGAAACCGCGCGTTCCTGATTCGGCGCAACTACCGGGGCTGGCGCCGGGCGGCCGGCTTGGGCTACCTCCTCGCGACCAAACCCGCGCGGGCCCTCGTCGACACGATCAGAGGCCGGCCGAGGATTGGACTGGCGATTTTTCGCGGAATGGTGGCCGGCGTCTTTGGGAGGGCCCACGACCTCTCTAAATGAGCCGCTTCCGCCAGGTCTCGGGTAAGAGGGGCGAGTCTATCTCGATCGGCAAGTGGTAATCGAACGGCTTGGTGCCGTGCGCTCTGATCCAGTCGATGATGGACTGCAGCCCGTCCCGTAACGGCACCTTGGTCTCGTAACCCAGCAGGCGCCGCGCCTTGTCGGCCGAGCAGGTCGCGTGCTTGACCTCCCGCGGGCGGATGGTGACGTAAAAGGGGTCGAGATCGAAGTCGAGCAGCTCGGCGAGTATGCGCGCCAGCTCGTTGATCGTGACCGTCTCCTCGTCCGGCCCGATGTTGATGACCTCGCCGTCGAGACCCGGGAGCGTTCCCATCTTCACGAGCGGGTCTACGCAGTCCTGGACGAACGAGAAGGTGCGCCGCTGCTCGCCGTCGCCGTAGATGATCGGCTGCTGCCCCTGGAGCATGCGGTTGATCATGATGCTCGCGACGTTCCGGTACGGGTCGTCGTATTTCTGCTTCGGACCAATGATGTTGTGGGGCACGGCGATGACGTGCTCCATCCCGTGGGTCTCGCACACGTTGGCCGTGAGCAGCTCGGCGGCGTACTTCGCGATGCCGTACGGATCCTCGGGGGTTGCCGGCTGGTCCTCTCGAAAAGGCGGGTCGCCAGTGCCGTATCGCGCCATGCTGGAACAGAAGACGAATCGCTTGACCTGGTTCGTCGCGGCGGCGGCGAGGATGCCCGCGGTGTTCTCGTACACGTGCTTGGCGATGATCGCCGGCGAGAATACGCTGAGCCCTTCGGTGGCTATGGCCGCGCAGTGATAGATGAGATCGGTGCCTTGCGTGAGGCGCGTCATGGCGTCCACGTCGCAGCAGTCGGCCTCCTCGAACCGGATGCCTTCAGGGAGATTGGCCAGATCGCCGCCGATCATGTTGTCACAGCCCGCGACGGTATCGCCTTTCTTTACGAATTCGTCAGCCAAATGGCTGCCGAGAAAACCAGCGGCGCCGGATACGAAAACTTTCAACGAGAATCTCTCGGTTGGCGGACCAAGCGGTCTGGAGATGGTGGATAAAATGCCCCGGTGCAATTTACCAACCATCACCATCCAGTGCCGAGCTTACATTTTCGGGTGACCGAGCTCGACTCGAGCTGATCGCCACCTTCGACCGTTTACGGTGAGATTTGAATACCAGCATTCCACGTAGCGTCCCACTTGCTGCCGCATTGCTCTGTCTGTTCTCGGGCCGCGCATCCGCAGCTGCCGACAGCCTCGAAACGGGCGCTGCCCCGATGGCAGTCGATTCGGTGGAGTGGATTCCGTACGTCGTGCCCAACAGCGAAGACGAGACGTATCTCCGCTACCTCCAGATAACAGGCGCGGTCCCGCGGTATCCATGGAGTTTGCGCGGATTCTCGCCGGTCGAGGCGAAGGGGCTCGCTGCAAGAGTTGGCACGCATCCGTGGTCTCGGTCCCCTTCGCTCACGTCGGTCCAACGTCGCGTTCGGCTGCTACCGCTCTCGGCCGAGCTGCGCGGAAACTCAGCGTTTCCTTACGGGTCAAACGATGGCGCGGTGTGGGCGGGACGTGGACTTACAGCGAGCGCGACGATGGGCCTGGCCGTGAAGACAGGGACTATTTCTCTGATTCTTGCTCCGACTGCATTCATCAGCCAGAACGCGGCTTTTGATCTGCTTGACAACGGACAGGCCGGCGATCTTCGATTTGGGGACGGATTGTATTCGGGCTCGGTGGACAGGCCACAGCGTTTCGGCGACAAGCCATATGGGCGTATAGATCCCGGCAACAGCACTCTACGCGCGGAATTAGGTCCCGTGGCCGTCGGGGTTTCTACCGCGAACATGGCGTGGGGTCCCCTCGAGCTTTACCCCTTCGTGCTCGGGACGAACGCCCCGGGGTTCGCACACGGGTTCTTGGGCACGACTAGTCCGCTCAATCTTTCGGTAGGTTCGTTCCACGGGCGCATTATCTGGGGGCGCCTCGATCAAAGCGAGTACTCGCCAGTCGGCGGCGAGCCTACATATGTCTCGCCCACCGAGCCGGGATCGCGGCGGTTTGCATCAGGCCTGCTCGTGCTTTTCGTGCCTAGGGGTGTGAGCGGAATGGAGTTGGGAGTTGCCAGGTTCTTCCATTCACCGTGGCCTCGTTCGGGGATCCCGCCATCCTTTTTCAAGAAGCCATTCGAAAACATTCTGAAGAGCCGGGTCAAACGCACGCCGGGATTTTCGGATCTCGCAACGGGTGGGGAGAATCAGCTAATCTCCGGTTTCGTCCGGTGGGCGTTCCCCGCAGCCGGGTTTGAGATGTACGGGGAGTATGGCCGCGAGGACCACAGTTGGGACAAGCGGGATTTCGTCCAGGAGCCGGACCACTCGCGGTCGTACGGGATCGGCTTCCGCAAGACGATCCGGCTGCGTCCGGAGCGGATGGACGGGCTCACCGTCGAGCTGAT
>JANLGX010000161.1 GCA_024654005.1 Gemmatimonadaceae bacterium
CCAGTTCCTGAAGTCGCCGGTCAACACGAACTGCATGGGGCTTGCCGCGAGTATGGGCGCGTTCCTGCTCGCCTCGGGGCGTCCAGGCAAGCGCTCGGCACTGCCGCACGCGCGGATCATGATCCACCAGCCCTCGGGCGGCGCGCAGGGAACCGCGGCCGACATCGAGATCATGGCGCGTGAGATCCTGTATCTGCGTGCGCAGATGAACCAGCTCTTTTCCAAGCACACCGGCAAGCCGATCGAGCAGATCGAGCGCGACATGGACCGCGACCGGTTCATGTCGGCCGAGGAAGCGAAGGCGTACGGCGTGATCGACAACGTGATCTCGCATCGCGGCGAGATCGAAGAGGCGATAAATAAGAAATAGCTAGCAGCTAGCTTTTGGTGTTAAACCCGCACGAGAGGGCCACAATCAGTTAGGTTTGTTAATTGGTGCCCAAATGGCACCCCCGCACATTGTTCTTGACCGTTCCGAGAGTCGCCATTAACTCTCAAATCGAGCTGTCTAAAGGGTAAAACGTCTGGCGCCGAGCGCTCATGTCGCAGGATAAACACCTCCGTTGCTCCTTTTGCGGAAAATCGAAGGATTCGGTCCGGAAGTTCATCTCCGGCCCGTCGGTGTACATCTGTAATGAGTGCATCGCCCTCTGCAACGAGATCCTCGCCGAGGACGAAGAGCGCGAGGTAGCCGAGTCCATCACCCAGGTCCCCTGCCCGCAGGAGATCAAGGACGTCCTGGACCAGTACGTCATCGGCCAGGAGCACGCGAAGAAGGCGCTGTCGGTCGCGGTCTACAACCACTACAAGCGCATCAATTCCGCCTCGCTGAAGGAAGACGAGGTCGAGCTCGACAAGTCGAACATCCTGCTGATCGGCCCCACGGGCGTGGGCAAGACGCTGCTCGCCCGGACGCTGGCGCGGATCCTCGACGTTCCTTTCACCATCGCCGACGCCACCACGCTCACCGAGGCCGGCTACGTCGGCGAGGACGTGGAGAACATCCTGGTCCGGCTGCTCCAGGCCGGCGACTTCAACGTCGCCGAGTGCGAGCGCGGGATCGTGTACATCGACGAGATCGACAAGATCGCGCGCAAGTCGGAGAACCCGAGCATCACGCGCGACGTGTCGGGCGAGGGCGTGCAGCAGGCGCTGCTCAAGATCGTCGAGGGCACGGTCGCGTCGGTTCCGCCGCAGGGCGGCCGCAAGCACCCGCAGCAGGAGTACATCCAGGTCAACACCAAGGACATCCTGTTCATCTGCGGCGGCGCGTTCGACGGCCTCGAGAAGATCATCGAGGCGCGCACGGGCAGGCGTCAGATCGGCTTCAACAACGCCGGCACGAAGATCGGCGGGCTGAGCGCGACGATGCCGTTCGAGGAAGTGGAGCCGGACGACCTGCTGCGCTACGGGCTGATCCCCGAGCTCGTCGGACGTCTGCCGGTGACGGTGGCGCTGGACGCGCTGGACGAGACGTCGCTGGTGCGGATCCTCAAGGAGCCGCGCAACGCGCTCACCAAGCAGTACGCCAAGCTGTTCGGGCTCGAGAACGTCAAGATCACGTTCGAGGAGTCGGCGCTGGCCGCGGTGGCGCAGAAGGCGCTCAAGCGCGGCACCGGCGCGCGCGGGCTGCGAGCGATCGTCGAGGAGATCCTGATGGACGTGATGTTCGATCTCCCGAGCCGCGACGACGTGGTCGAAGTGAAGGTGACCGAGGCCTGCGTGACGAACGGCGTCCCGCCGCTCCTCGAGATCGACACCGCGCTGCGCAAGAAAGAAGCGTAGTCCCGCCCGCTCCGCTCGCCGGGGCGGCGAGCCGCCACAAATGCCGATAGAGTTTACCAGAGACAACGAGTCGTTCACCACGAGCGAGCGGCTGCCGGTGCTGCCGCTGCGCGACCTGGTGCTGTTCCCGTACGTCGTCATCCCGCTGCTCGTGGGACGGCAGGCGTCGCTCGCCGCCGTCGAGGCCGCGGTGAACGCGGACAAGCACATCTTCCTGGTCGCGCAGAAGAGCGGCGAAATCCAGGAGCCCGGCGCCGACGACCTGTACCGCGTCGGCGTGATCGCGCGCGTGCTGCAGGTCGCGCGAGTGCCGAACGGAACCACGAAGGTCCTGGTCGAGGGAATCGCCCGGGCCCGCGTGAAGCGCTTCGGGCGTCCGGGCAAGCAGCTGCACGCGACGATCGAGCCTTTTCCCGTCACGCCCGGCGAGAGCGCGGCCGACGGGCAAGCGGCGCGGCGGCGCGCGCTGACGCTGTTCGAGGAGTATGTCGCGCTCCACCGCCGGATCCCCGGTGAAGTCGTCGCGATGGTGCAGGCGGCGGATTCCGAGCAGCGCCAGGCGTTCGGCATCGCGGCCCACGTCTCGCTCAAGCACGAGGTCCGGCAGGAGCTGCTCGAGACGGAGTCCCTCCCGGACATCTTCGCGCGGCTCGGCGACATCCTGTCGAGCGAGACCGAGCTGCTGAATCTCGAGCGCAAGATCGACGACGACGTGCGCGGCGCGATGGTGCAGAACCAGCGCGAGTTCTACCTGCAGGAGCAGCTGCGCGCCATCCACCGCGAGCTGGGAGAGGACGAGTCCGACGACTTCTCCGACCTCGAAGCGCAGATGCGGGAGAAGGCGCTGCCCGAGGCGGTGCACGCGCGCACGACGCGCGAGCTGCGCAAGCTCCGCCGCATGTCGCCGATGTCGCCCGAGTACACGGTCGCGCGCAACTTCGTGGACTGGATCGTCAGCCTGCCGTGGAACGAGCGCACCGACGACGTGCTCGACGTGGCGCACGCGCGGCAGACGCTCGACGCCGATCACTACGGCCTCGACGAAGTGAAGGACCGCGTCATCGACTTCATCGCCGTGCTCTCGCTCGTCGGCCGCATCGAGGGCCCGATACTCTGTCTCGTCGGACCCCCGGGCACCGGCAAGACGTCGCTCGGCAAGTCCATCGCGCGCGCGCTAGGCCGCAAGTTCGTGCGCATGTCGCTCGGCGGAATCCGCGACGAAGCGGAGATCCGGGGACACCGGCGCACGTACATCGGCTCGATGCCGGGACGCATCATCCAGGCGATGCGCCGCGCGGAAGTCGTGAATCCGGTCATCCTGCTGGACGAGGTCGACAAGCTCGGCGCCGACTTCCGCGGGGACCCCGCGGCGGCGCTGCTGGAAGTGCTCGACCCGGAGCAGAACCGCGCGTTCAACGACCATTACCTCGAGGTCGATTACGATCTCTCGCAGGTGCTGTTCGTCACGACCGCCAACTCGCTCCAGGGGATCCCCGACCCGCTGCGCGACCGGATGGAGATCATCCGGCTCGCCGGCTATCTGGATCACGAGAAGCTCGCCATCGCGCGCCAGTTCCTGGTGCCGCGGCAGCTCCAGACCAACGGACTGGACCCCGCGGAAGTCACGTGGGACCCCGCCGTCCTCCCCGAGATCATGCGCAACTACACGCGCGAGGCCGGCGTGCGCGAGCTGGAGCGCCGCATCGGACGCGTCGCGCGCAAGCTCGCGCGCCGCATCGCGGAGAATCCGGGCACGATCCCCGATCGCGTCGTGCGGACGTCGGACCTCAAGGCGCTGCTCGGAACTCCGCCGCACGATCCGGACGACGTCTCGCTGGAGGACAAGATCGGCGTGGCCGCGGGACTGGCGTACACGCAGAGCGGCGGCGAGCTGCTGGAGGTCGAGGTCAGCGTGGTGCCCGGCCGCGGCAAGCTCCAGCTCACGGGCACGCTCGGCGACGTCATGAAGGAATCGGCGTCGGCGGCGCTCAGCTACACGCGCTCGCGCGTGGACGCGCTCGCACTCCGCCCAGATTTCTACCGGACGCGCGACATCCACGTGCACCTGCCGGCCGGCGCGACACCGAAGGACGGTCCGTCCGCCGGCATCGCCATCGCCACCGCGGTGATCAGCGCGCTGGCGCAGATACCCGTTCGCGGCGATGTGGCCATGACGGGAGAGATCACGCTGCGCGGCCGCGTCCTCCCGATCGGCGGGCTCAAGGAAAAGGCGGTCGCGGCGCACCGGAACAAGGTGCGCGAGGTGATCATCCCGCACGGCAACCTGCGCGACCTCGACGAGCTGCCGGAGGAAGTGACGCGCACCGTGCGCTTCCATCCTGTGAAGACGATGGATGAGGTGCTCGCCATCGCGCTCCGGAGCGGCGCCGGCGTGGCCGCGGTCGCGAAGGCGATCGACCAGCCCGCCACGTTCGCCAAGCCGCCCGCCGGCTACGAGCAGCCGACGACCCACTGACCGTTGACCTCGCCCTCCGCCGACCCGCTCGTAATACGCAGCATCGAGTTCCTCGGCGGGCTGGCGAGCGTTGGCGGGTGGCGGCCCGAGATCACGGTTCCCGAAGTCGCTTTCGCCGGACGGTCGAACGTCGGTAAATCCTCGCTGCTGAACGCGCTGGTCCGCAGGAAAGCGTTCGCGCGAGTCAGCCGCACCCCCGGCCGAACGCGGGAGATCAACTTCTTCCTGGTGAACGGCGGCTTCGTCTTCACCGACCTTCCCGGCTACGGCTACGCGCGCGTGTCCAAGACGCAGCGCGCCGGGTGGGAGCCGCTGATCGAGAGCTACCTGCGCGGAACGAAGCAGCTGCGCGGCATCGTGCAGATTTACGACAGCAGGCGCGACCTGTCGCCCGAAGACCGCACGATGCTGGGGTTCCTTGCGGAAACCGGAGTTCCTGCGATCTTCGTTGCGACGAAGGTGGACAAGTTCTCGAAGCGCGCGGCCGCGGAGCGCGTCTCCGGGATCGAGCGGCAACTCGGCTTCGATGGCGCGGAGGTGATCCCGTTCAGCGCGGTCACCGGCGAGGGACGCGACGAAGTCGCCGCCGCGATCGACCAGCTACTCAGCGAACCTGGCAGGGCCGATGAGGGTTAGGAATTCACTCTGGATGGCGACTGTGTTCTTCGCCGCGTCGTGCGCGCCCGCGCAGCCGACCGGCGGCATCGCGCCGCCCGTGTCCTCGTCGGCGCACGATACCACCGGAATGGACCTCGTTCCCGCCGGCTTCGGCACGCTGCGGCAGGACGAGGTCGCGATCCGCCTGCAGCCGCCGGGACTGGTGGTGCGGCTGCTGCCGCTGGAAGAAGGGCTGATCCGGCTGCTGACGCCGGACTCGTACCGCGCGCTCCGCGATCTGCAGCAGAGCGCGAGCCGGCGAGTCGCCGAGCTGTCGCAGCGCTTCGGCGGACGGCAGCTGTCGCTCTGGCTGGTGTCGTTCTACGGCGTGGAGCCGGACATCAGGTTCAGTCCGATGGATGTGATCATCACCAGCACCGGCCGCGACTTCCGCCCGGTGGACGTGATCGCTCTCAGCTCCGGCTTCGGCGAGCAGCGCCTTAAGCAGCGCGAGACCCAGAGCGCGATATTCGTCTTCGACGGGGAGATCGATCTCGATCAGCCGCTCGTCGTGCGATTCTTGAACGAGCAGAACGCATTCTGGGAGCAGGCGCTGCCCCGCATTGAGCGGGAGAGAGCGTTGGTGCGCGCGAGATCGCTGCGGGCGCCAACTCCATGACAGTACTTCCCGACTTCGGCGATCAGGGCCGTCTCGCCGAATCGTTGTCCGAGCTCGCGAGGGGAATGCACCTCTCGGGCATTCTCCGCACGGCCAACCAGGTGCGCGAGCTGCGCGCCGCCGGCGCCGAGATTCTCGACTTCAGCATCGGCGACTTCGGCCCGAAGTATTTCCGGATTCCGGAGAAGCTGCTGCGCGAAGTAGAGAAAGCACTCGAGTCCGGCGTGACCAACTACCCCCCGCCACCCGGTCTGGCCGCGCTCCGCAAGGCGGTGAGCGGCTACGTCGAGCGGTGCTGCGGTGTGAGCTACCCGCTCGAGTCGGTTCTCATCGCGAGCGGCGGACGGCCGGTGCTGTACGCCGCGTACCGCACGGTGATCGAGCCGGGCGACACCGTCGTGTACTCCGTGCCGTCGTGGAACAACGATTCGTACGCCTGGCTGTCGGGCGCCAAAGCCGTCGAGATCGAGGCGCTGAGCGAGAACGGATTTCAGCCGACGCTCGCCGAGCTCGAGCCGCACATGCGGACCGCGCGGCTGATATGCCTCTGCTCGCCGGGAAATCCGACGGGCACGGCGATGGCGCCCGACACGTTCAAGTCGATCCTCGAGGCGATCGTGCGGGAGAATCGCCGGCGCGAGAGCGACGGCAACGAGCGGCCCCTGTTCCTGCTGTACGACCAGATCTACAGCTCGATCCGCGTCAAGGACAACAAGCACCGGTATGCGCTCGCGCTCGTGCCCGAGTCAGCGCCCTACGTGCTGACGGTGGACGGTGCGTCGAAGGCTTTCTCGGCGACCGGCCTCAGAATCGGCTGGCTGCTCGCGCCGCCGGCGATCGCGCGGAAGGCCGGTGAGCTCGTGTCGCACATGGGAGCCTGGGCACCGCACGCCGAACAGGTGGGACTCACGGAGCTGCTGAACGATCCGGACGCGATCGCCGAGTTCCGGGAGACGATGGACGCGGCGGTGCACGCGCGCCTCGACGCGCTGCACAGCGGCTTCGTCGCGATGCGCGACGACGGGCTGCCGGTCGACGTGTTGTGCCCCGACGGATCGATCTACGTGTCGCTGCAGCTCAAGCTCAAGGGGAAGCGGATCGGCGGGCGGGTGCTGGAGGACAACGAGATGATCCGCTCGCTCGTGCTCGAGCAGGCGGGCGTGGCGCTGGTGCCATTCCAGGCGTTCGGGCTCATGCGCGAGACCGGGTGGTTTCGATTGAGCGTCGGCGCCGTCTCGATGGAGGAGATCGCGGAAGCGTTGGCCCGAATCCGGGCGCTGCTCTCCCGGGTGACGCACTGACGTCGAATGCGACAACTCCTCAGGGCCTTTGCTCCAGGAATATTCCAAGGGGAATCCAGGCCGTGAGCAGCGAGCCATTAGCCTTGAGCGGTCGGCAACTGCGATATTGGACGTAACGTCCAGTATCGCCTTTACTGACGGCTAACTGCTGATTGGTCACTGCTCACGGCCTGGATTCCGCTAGTCTTCCACCAGGACCATCGGACCACCTCCACCGGCTGCCCCAATGGCCATGCTGCCTTTACGAAAGATTGCCGACCGCCCCAACGCCTCCCTCGCGTCGGCGTGGCTGGAACAGATCGACGCCGCGCTGAACGATGGCACGACCGACCGCGCGATCCTCTGCCGCGACAGGCTGTGCGAGATCACGTATCCGGAATACGCGACCGAGTGGGAAAGTGCGGTCGAGGATCGCTCGCTCCCGCTCGGCACCAGGCTCGCGCTCTCCGCGCTCGATCCGCGCAACGTCACGCTGGAGCCGGAGTACTACGCCGAGTGCGACGACACGCGGTTTCAGAAGGTCAAGCCGCTGTTGTGGCTGTGGTATTCCTTCGATCGGACCGTTTTAGGCGGACAGAATATCGAGCTGGGCGTGCGGCTTCGCCGTCTGCTCGCGCCGTACATCTTCAAGCGGTGCGGCGAGAACTTCAAGGCGTTTCAGCACGTGGAGTTTTCGTTCGGGT
>JANLGX010000168.1 GCA_024654005.1 Gemmatimonadaceae bacterium
GCCCCGTGTTAGCGAGCGCCGTTTGCTCGCGTAGGGCCGCAGCCCTGCACCCCGACCCCCGCCCGACCCGGCGCGCGAAGCGCGCCGTGCGGTTCAGCCTGTCTTGGGGACTGAGCTGAACGTGGCGGTGTGGAAGTGTTCGGAGCGCGGGGCCAGGGCGCCCTGCCCGGCCGTGAATTCTTTCCAGGTGACGGGCGGATGGTCGTTCGGCACCTGCTGCATCGAGATGCATCCCTGCACCGGGCAAACCTGCGCGCACAGGTTGCAGCCGACGCACGCCTCCTCGATGATCTCCACCACAGGGCCGCCGTTCACACGCGGGTACCGGCGGATCGCCTGGTGCGCGCCGTCCTCGCAAGCCGTCCAGCACAGCTCGCACTTGATGCACTTGCTCTGATCGATGGACGCGACGATGTGATAGTTGAGATCGAGGTTCTCCCACTTGGTCACCTTCGGCAGCGCGCGCCCGCGCAGCTCCTCGATGTTCGCGATCCCGCTCTCGTCCATCCACGTCGACAGGCCGTCGGTAAGGTCGTCGATGATGCGGAAGCCGTAGTGCATCACCGCGGTGCACACCTGCAGCGTCGTCGAGCCGAGCGCGATGAACTCGGCGGCGTCGCGCCAGGTGGAGATCCCGCCGATTCCCGAGATCGGAATCTTCACCGCCGGATCGCTCGCGGTCGCCGACAGCAGATTGAGCGCTATCGGCTTCACCGCCGGCCCGCAGTAGCCACCGTGGCTCGACTTCCCACCAACGTCCGGCAGCGGCGTGAAGCTGTTCAAGTCGACGCCGACGATCGAGTTGATCGTATTGATCAGCGACAGCGCGTCGGCGCCGCCGGCGACAGCGGCGCGCGCGATGTAGGTGATGTCGGTGACGTTGGGCGTCAGCTTGACGATCACCGGAATGCGCGACACTTCCTTCACCCAGCCGACGATGTCGCAGGTGTACTCCGGCACTTGCCCCACCGCCGCGCCCATCCCGCGCTCGCTCATGCCGTGCGGACAGCCGAAGTTGAGCTCGATTCCGTCGGCGCCGGTGGCCTCCGTGCGCTTGACGATGTCATGCCACGCTTCCCGCTTGCTCTCCACCATCAGCGACACGATGACGGCGTTGTTCGGATAGTTGCGCTTGGCTTGCGCGATCTCGCGCAGGTTATCCTCGATCGGGCGGTCGCTGATGAGCTCGATGTTGTTGAACCCGATCATGCGGTGAATCCCGAGGTCGATCGAGCCGTACCTCGAGAACACGTTGATGATCGGCTCGCCGACCGTCTTCCACACCGCCCCGCCCCAGCCCACGTCAAACGCCTTCGCGATTTGTCCGTACGTGTTCGTCGGCGGGCCCGACGCCAGCCAGAACGGATTCGGCGACTTTATGCCCGCGAAGTTTACGCTCAGGTCAGCCATGGTCGCTCCGTGGGTTTGAGGGACTCGGTCGTCCTCGGCCGCTACGCGCGCAAACTACGCGCGCTATCACGCGGCCTGGGACGACCGAGTCCCCCAAGCCCAATCGGCACCCTGGCTGAGCAGGCACACCCGCGCGGGCGAGCGCCGCCGTGTCGTTCCGGTTGCGTCGGGCCGCCGTTTGTGCGTCTCGCGCGAACAGCCGAGGCCGCGCGCACGGTGCGCGTTCGACTGCTTGCGCACTCGGCCATGACCGGGCGCGGTGCAGGCCCGGGGTGGTCGCAGGCCGCGTGGTAGCGCGCGTAGTTTGCGCGCGTAGCGGCCGAAGGCCACCCCGGGACTGTACCGCGCGCGAACAAACGCTCACGCGACCGCCAGCATGGAAGACAACAACGCATGAATGCGCGCGGCCGCGGCTTTGCCTTCGGCGGCGGCGTTGACGATCTCGGCGCCACCGCTCGCGGCGTCGCCGCCGACGAAGACGTTGGGCTTGGAGCTGGTCATCCTGCCGCCCTCGATCGTCAGACCCGCGTCGCGCGCGAACTCGTCGCGCGGCAGCTGGCCGGTCGCCTTGAGCAACATGTCGCAGGGGATCACGTGCTCGCTCCCAGTAATCTCGACGGGCGATCTCCGGCCGCGCGCATCGGCCGGGCCGGGCTCCGCGCGGACGCACTCCAGCCCCGCGACGGCGCCGTTGCCCACCACGCGCTTCGGGACCGTGAGGAAGCGGAACTCGCAGCCGTCGCGCTTGGCCAGCTCGTACTCGTACAAATACGCGGGCATCTCCTCCTCGCCGCGACGGTACACGATCGTCACGCGCTCGGCGCCGAGCCGCTTGGCTTGTGTCGCCGCGTCGATCGCCGTGTTCCCCGCGCCAACGACGATCACGTCGTTGCCCACCTTCGTGTTGGAGTAGGGATGCGTCTTGAGGTGCTCGATGAACGACAGCGCGTCCTGCACACCGGCGAGCTCCTCTCCGGCGATGCCGAGCGCGCGCGTCGCGCCGACTCCTACGCCCACGAAGATCGCGTCGAAGTCGCGCTCGAGATCGGAGAACGGGATGTCCCGGCCGATCATGACGTTCGTGTGCAGCTCCACGCCCAGCTCGAGAATCTTCTTCGCCTCCGCCAGCGCGGTCGGCGGGTGCATCTTGTACTCGGCGATGGCGTACGTGTTGAGCCCGCCGGGATCCGGATGAGCGTCGAAGATCGTCACGGCGTATCCCCAGCGCCGCAGATCCTGCGCGCACGACAGCCCGGCGGGACCCGCACCGACTATCGCGACCCGATAGCCGTTGTCCACGCCCGGCGAAAAAAGCTTCAGGTCGTGCGCCAACACGTGATCGGTCGCGTACCGCTGCAGCAGCGCGATCTTGATCGGCTCCTCGTCGCGGTCGTTCAGCACGCACGCGCCCTCGCACAGCACCTCCACGGGACACGCGCGCGCGCACGAGTGCCCCATCGGGTTCGCGTCCAGAATCACCCGCGCCGAGCCCGTGAGATTCCCCGTCATGATCTTCTTGATGAACGCGGGGACGTCGATGTGCGTCGGGCAGGCGATCGTGCAGGGCGCGTCGTAGCAGAACAGACACTTCGACGATTCCACCAGCGCCGCGTCCGCCGTGAGCGGCGGCGCGATGTCCGCGAAGTTTTGATCGAGCTCCTCTACCGTGAGGCTGTTACTAGTCACTAGTCACCAGTCACTAGTCACGGTAGTCGTTCGCTCCTCTGCCTTGAGGCGGTTACTAGTCACTAGTCACCAGTCACTAGTCACGGTATCTGCTCTTCCCCGGTCTTCGCGCTGATCGCCTGCCCCGTCCGGCTCGAGAACACCAGCGTGTCCGCCAGCGCCGGCGGCCCGACGACCCGGTGGCGCGGGTAGAAGATCGCCATCCCGATCAGGTGCA
>JANLGX010000171.1 GCA_024654005.1 Gemmatimonadaceae bacterium
GAAAAGCTGAAGGTGGACGCCGTGCTCGAGGGGCGGGTGCGGCGCTCGGGCGACCGGCTCAGGCTGTTCGTGCAGCTGACCAACGTCGCCGACGGGCTCAGTCTCTGGTCGGAGAGCTACGAGCGTGAGGTCAAAGACGTCTTCGCGGTGCAGGAGAACGTGGCTCGCGCGATAGCGAGCGCGCTGCGCGTGCGATTGGGCGGTGGGGGATCGACTCCCGTCGTGGCGAACGCGGGGACGCAGGATTTGCAGGCATATGACCTGTATCTGCGCGGCAGGTATCAGTGGCACCGGCGTAATCTCCCAGCCGCGGGCGAGCTGTTCGAGCAGGCCGCGGCCAAGGACCCGACCTTCGCCCGGGCGTACGCCGGAATCGCGATCACCTACGCCCTGCTGCCGGAGTACGTGGACTTTCCGCTGGACGAGGCGCGCCGCCGGACCGAGCAGGCCGCGAGCCGCGCCCTCGCGCTCGACAGCACCATTGCCGAAGCGTATTCGGCGCTGGGGCTGTCGCGGGTGCATTCGTGGCGCTGGGCGGAAGCCGAGGAGGCATACCGGCGCGCGACGATGCTCGACCCTCGCAACTCGACCGCGCATCAGTGGTACGGCGAGTACCTGTATCACACGGGCCGGATGGACGAATCACTGGCGCAGATGCGCGTGGCCACGGCGTTGGATCCGCTCGCTCCGATCCCGGCGATAGCTCACGCGTACGCGCTGTACGCCGCCGGGCGTCCCGCCGAGTCGCTGATCGAGAGCAGAAGGGCGCAGGAGCTCGGCTCCCAGATATCGATAGTGCACCGCGTGATCGCTCTGGCAGCGCAAACCAGCGGCGACTGCCGCACGGCACTGCACCATGCCGATCTCGCCGTGGCCGCGGACAGTACGAACCCCACGAACATCGGAGAAAAAGCCCGGATCTACGCGCTGTGCGGCAACCTGCAAGTCGCGCGGGCGACGGTGCAGAAGCTGCGAGCCATCGACAATGACCGGGTGCTGTTTCCGCTGGCCATAGCGTACGCCGGCCTCGGGGAAACGGACACCGCGCTGGATTATCTGGAGCGCTCGGTACAGCGGCACGTCATCGGCCTCACGGCCTACAAGGTGGCGACGGATCCGATGTTCGACAGCATTCGCGATCACCCGCGGTTCCGGGCGATCCTGCGGCCGCTGAACCTCCCCGAGTCGGCGTTCGCCGAAAGGTAAGAAAAACGGCGCGTCCGGAGACGCGCCGTTCTTGTTATCGCTGCTAGCTGCTAGCTGCTAGCTGCTAGCTGCTAGCTGTCGTTTACGGCTCCCACCTCGCCGGCGGCAGCGTCTTGTACCGCTCCGTCAGCAGCTCCTGCCTCGTCCTGACGTCGTGCTCCACCCCGCGCACGAACACGTGCTCCGCGCGCGTCGTGAACTCGAACGGGTCGCCGCTCCAGACAACGACGTCGGCGTCGAGGCCTGCCTGTAGCGATCCGGTCCGCTCGGCCACGCCGAACACCTGCGCGGGCGCCAACGTGACCGCGCGCAGGGCATCGTTCCACGACATGCCGTACGCGACGGCGTTGCCCGCCTCCTGCTTGATGTTCCGGACGTTGAACGGCTCGTCGGCGCCACCGCCGCCCGCATTGCCGATCAACAGCACTTCGACGCCGGCGCGTCGGAGCAGCGCCGCGTTGTCCTGCCGTCTTCCCAGCGAGGAAAAGCTGCCGGGAATGTTGTTCATCGCGCCGGTGAACACCGGGACGCGCGCGGCCGCGATCTGCTCCGCGACCTTCCAGCCTTCGTCCGCGCCGGCCAGCATCAGCCGGAGGCCGTACTCGCGTCCGAGCCGGAGCGTGGCCTCGATGTCGCTGGCCTTGTCCGTCGCGACTATCAGGGGGAGGCGTCCTTCGATGACGGGTATCATCGCCTCCAAGTCCTTTCTGCTCGCGGCGAACTCGCGCGTTTCCGCGCGCTCGTACGCGCGCCGGTTGTCGCGGTAGGCGCGCACATCCTCGAACAGCTCACGCAGACGCAGGAGGTGCTGAGCTCTCGCGCCGGTTCCCGCCTGCCCGGCATTTCCGATCTGCGCCACCATCGCCACCGGCGCGCGGGTGATGTGATCGGTGAGCGAGCCGCCGGTGAGCGTCACGAGCGCGGCCTGACCCCAGATGAGTCCGCCCTGCGGGAACACCATGACGCTGGTGACTCCCTCCTCGCGCGCCGGCGCGAGCAGCACCGACTGCGGGTCGAACCCTTCCCACGCGGTAAACGCGGCGGCGATCTGGTCCTCGGTGCGCGCCGAAGCGTCGCGCGTGGCCTGCACGGAGCCGATCTCGCTCAGACCGAGCTGGCTCGCGGAGTTGATGAGTCCCGGCGTCACCCACTTGCCGGTGGCGTCGATGACGCGCGCGCCCGCGGGGACCGCGACTCCGGCTCCGACCGCGACGATCTTTCCGTCGCGAATCACCACCGTTCCGTTCTCGATCACGGGGCCGCTGACAGG
Organism: Gemmatimonadaceae bacterium; assembly: GCA_024654005.1. GTDB lineage: Bacteria > Gemmatimonadota > Gemmatimonadetes > Gemmatimonadales > Gemmatimonadaceae > JACDCY01. Next base: position 2,477 of record JANLGX010000171.1, read on the forward strand.
GAAGACCCTGCCGCCGGTGATCGCAATGGTCTGCGCGCCCGCCATGCCGGCGGTCGTGAGCAATGCCGCCGCGGCGAGGCCGCGCGCGAATCTCGTAAGGTTGATGCTGGTCATCGCAGTTCCCTCCGCGGCACGTACCCGAGCTCGAAATCGGTGCGCCATTGCTGGTTCGGCTCGAGCCGGTCGAACAGCATCGCGCCGTCGACCCACACTTTTTCCGGCCTCGAGTACACGCTGAACGGATTTCCGGACCACAGGACTACGTCCGCGTTCTTGCCCTGCTCGAGAGAGCCGACGCGGTCCTCGAGCCCGAGCGCCCACGCGGCGTTGATCGTGATCCACTTGATCGCCTGGTCCTCGGTGACGGGGATCCCCGCCTGATTGCCCGCGGCCATCGCCTTCGCCGCTTCCTGGTTCAGGCGCTGCGATCCCGAGGCGTCGTCCGAGTGGACGATCGCGCGGGCGCCGGCGCGGTCCACCAGCGCGATGTTGGCCTTCACCGCGTCCAGCGCCTCGACCTTGAACGCGCCCCAGTCGGCCCAGAGCGAGGCCGCAATGCCTTCGCGCGCCAGGATGTCGGCGATCTTGTACGCCTCCACGCCATGGTGGAAGGAGCGGATGCGGTAGCCGAACTCCTTGGCGATGTCGATCATCTGCGCCATCTCGTCGGCGCGGTAGCAGTGGTTGTGCACCAGGATGTTGCCGCGGAGAACTTCGGCGAGCGTCTCGTTGCCGAGCTCGCGCGACGGGGCGTCGCCCCGCCTGTTGGCGAGCCAGTTGTCCCAGGTGCGCCGGTACCGCTCCGCGCCGATCCACGCGGCGCGGTAGCCGGCGACGTTGCCCATGCGCGTGGACGGACCGCGCGACTGGTAGACGCGCTTGGGATTCTCGCCGCACGCCATCTTGAGCCCGTACTTCGCGCCGGGGAACTTCATTCCCTGAACCGTGCGCGAGGGCACGAGCTTGATGACCGCGCTGCGTCCGCCGATCAGATTCGCCGAGCCCGGCAATACCTGGATCGTCGTCACGCCACCCTCGAGGACGCGTGGGAGATGCGGGTCCTGCGGCCAGATGCTGTGCTCGATCCACACGTGCGCCGTGACGGGAGCAGTCGCTTCGTTGACGTCGTTCAGCAGCACGCCCTGTCCGCCGGGCGCGCCGCCGGCGCCGATGTGCGAGTGCGTGTCGATGAGCCCGGGAGTGACGTACTTGCCGGAGCCGTCGATTACGATGGCGTCGGCGGGCGCGTTCACGATGGCTCCCACCTCGACGATCTTGCCGTCGCGCAGCAGGATCGAGCCGGTACGGATGGCCGGGCCGGCTGCCGTCATGATGGTCGCGTTCCGGATCACGGTCGGGCGTGAGGGGAACGGCACGTACGTGCTGGGGAACGGGTCGGCGTTGGGTGCCGAGAGAGTGGTCGCCACGCTGCCGCGCTGGCCCGTGTCGCCCGCGGTACGCGTCGATGGCGACGGAGCGGGGGGCGGAGTGCGCCCCGCGCATGCCAGCGTCAGCGCGGCGCAGGCGCCGAGAAGTAGTTGCCTCACTAAGACGTCTCCGAGAGGTTGGACGGTGTCACGGACGCAGGAGGGCGGCCGCAAGGTCATAATACGCAGGAGTGCGCGGCGGTGCGAGCTATCCCCGCTCGCCGGCGCGCCAGCGCAGCAGCCCGGACATGTCATCGGTGCAGATCGCGTCCACACCTGCTTCCGCGAGCCGCTCCCAATCCCGCTCCGAGTCGGCGGTCCAGGCGATCACGCGCCCGCCGCATGCGTGCACCTCTTCGACGAGGCCCGCATCTATCAGCTCGAAGTGCTGCCAGAGGTCGGTGGCCGCGGCGGATTTGAGACCGAGGCAGTTGTCCACCATGTAACTGCCCTGGAGCACGCCGCGGCTGATCGACGGAGCGAGCGCCGCCATTCGGGAGATGGACCGGTGATCGAAGCTGTGGACCGCGACGTTCGAATCCGCGGGAAGGGTGGCGGCGAGCAGCTCCTCGCATCTGCGGCCCTTGATCTCGACGTACAGGCGCGCCCGGCCGGCCAGCGCCTCGAGGAGGTCCCGCAGCGAAGGAATGCGCTCGCCGGCGCCGAGGTCGAACGTCTGGAGCTCGGCGAACGAGAGATCGGCGATCGGGCGCGATGCCAGCCGCCGGTCGGCGACCGTGCCCCGGGGGAAGAAGTCGTGGTGCACGACGATCACGCCGTCGCTCGCGGCATGCACGTCGATCTCCACGCCGTCGGCGCCCTCGCCCACGGCGGCCAGCACCGCCCCGATCGTGTTCTCGGGATGGGAGACGTGCGAGCCGCGGTGGGAAATGGCCTCGATCATGTGGCCGAACATACTGGCCCGCCCGGACTCTTAACAATCTCGATTCCCCGGCGTCGGACTTATCAGAGGTCGCGCTTCGCTGCTAGCTGTCTTAACCCCGGCTAAATGGCACCATCTATAAGTTGTGCGCTAATGACCGAGGCATACCTGCCGGCGGATGCGGGCGATCGGGACCTCATCGACAGGTGGAAGCGGGGTGATCCGACGGCGGCCACGGCCATCGTCAGTCGCCACAGCGACGCGCTCGCCCGGTTCGCGGTCAACCTGGGCGAGCGGGACGACGTCGAGGAGCTGGTGCAGGACACGTTCGTGCGCGCGTTCGGATCGCTGCACTCGTTCCGCGGCGACAGCGCGCTGCGCACGTGGCTGTTCACGATCGAGCGGCGGCTGGTGCTCGATCGCCGGCGCGCCGCCAGGCGGGCGCCAGCGTCGGTGCCGGTCACGGATTCGAGCGCTGCGACGGAGTTCACGGCCCTGGACTCGATGGTTGCGGCCGAGACCGAGCAGCAGGTGAGGGAGGCGATCAAGCGGCTTTCTCCGACTCAGCGCGAGGTTTTCACCCTCCGCGTCTCGGAAGGGCTGTCGTACCGGGAGATCGCGGACGTCGTCGGAACTACCGAGGGCGCCGCGCGGGTGCATTACCACAACGCGATGCGTGCGGTAAAGGAGTACTTGAGCGATGAATGACTGCGTGAATGGCGAAATCAGAGACGTGCTGCCCGAGCTGGTGAGCGGGACGCTCCCGGCCGGCGAGGTCGCGTGCGTGCAGGAGCACGTCCGCGCGTGCGCCGAGTGCGCCGCCGAGGTAGAGCTGCTGCGCACGGCGCGCGCGGCCATGCGCCTCGCGCCGGCAATGGACACGGCGCGCATCGCCGCCGCGGTGCAGGCATCCACCGCGCAGCGGCTCGCCGCGCGCAGAGCGCCGGCGGCGCGGGTTGCCCGGGTCGCGAGTCTGTCGCTGGTCGCGGTGATCGGCGCGCTCGGCATCTGGTCGCTGCGAGGGTCATCGCCGACCACGGCCGAAGCGCCAGTAGCGGCCGCGGTCACGGCCGCCGATCAGCCCCGCGCGATCGAGCCGGCTCGGGCCGTCGAGTCGCAGGGAGTGCGGCCTCCGGTGCAGCTTGCGCTCGGCGGCGACATGAGCCAGCTCGGGGACGACGAGCTGCTCGCGCTGCTGGGTGAAGTCTCCGCGCTCGAAGCCATGCCGGGCGAGGAGCCGACGTCGCTGGCAATCGAGCCCGTGCTACCCGTAGATCAGGAGGACTTGTGATGTCGTCGAAGCTTGTAGCAATCGTTTTCGCCGGCTCGCTCTTCGCGGCTTCCGCCGCGAGCGCGCAGGTCCCGCGGCAGGGACCGCCGGGAGACAGCGTGGCGGCGCAGCGCCGCGCGGCGCTCGAGAGTCAGGTGCGCCAGCGGATTGGGGCCGTGGTCAAGGAGCGGCTGCAGCTGAGCGACGCGCAGGCGCAGCAGCTACAGGAAACCGAAGGCCGGTTCGAGCTGCGCCGGCGGGATCTGCTGCAGCGCGAGATGCGCGTGCGGCGCGATCTGCGGCAGCAGCTCTCGCCCGGCGTCGCCGCCGACCAGCAGCGAGTCGCGTCGCTGCTCGACCAGATCATGGCTGTGCACCGCGAGCGCGTGGCCATAACCGAGCAGGAGCAGCGGGATCTCGCGCGGTTTCTGACGCCGGTGCAGCGCGCGAAGTATCTCGGGCTGCAGGGCGAGCTGCGCAGCCGGATCGAGGGGATGCGCCAGCGCGGCGAGGCGACGCGGCAGCGCGGCGTCGTCCGCCCGCCGCAGCGCGGACCCGGACGCCCGCCGCGGCCGTAACTGGTAGTTCGCTGCTAGCTGCTAGCTGCTAGCCGGTTGTTGTAGATTGCCCTACGTCGCCCGGGTGGCGGAACTGGCAGACGCACGGGACTCAAAATCCCGCGCCCTTTGGGGCTTACGAGTTCGATTCTCGTCCCGGGTACTTTAGCAATCAGCCAGAGTGCCGCTTGAGTTCACTCCCCGACTGACGCGAAGAATTCCTGGACATCCAGGAGGAACGGCTCAGCGGCACCCGAAGGATTCCATTCCATGCGGATGGTGATCACTTCCGGTCGCTCATCGCCGGGCCGCCATCGTTCGATCAGTCGCGCATCCGCGTCCACGATCCAGTATTCGGCGACGTTCTCGCGTTGATACAGCAAACGCTTCACTCCACGGTCTCGTCGCGCGGTCCCCGGCGACAGCACTTCGGCCGCGATGAGGAGCCGGCCGGCATCCTGGTAATCGCGCGGCATCCGCCCCTCGACGAGCGGGACCACGAGGATGTCTGGCTGCACCAGAGTGCGTGGCCCGAACACGACGTCGGCCGGTGCAGTAAGAACCTTTGCGAACCGATGCCGTCGAAGGTATTCGCGGAGAGCGTGTGCCAACTCGTCCGCGATCTCCTGGTGCGACCAGGCCGGAGAAGGGCTCACGAATAATTCGCCGTCGATGATCTCCCGGCGCTGCCCGTCGTCGGGAAGCGTCCATAGCTCCTCGACGGTCCACGCTGTGGTCGCTGGCATACCCATAGTATCGCCCTCCTCGGCTCTTTCCTGCAACTCGGCATGGGGAAGCCTAGAGGAAAGCTGCCTGCCGGCGCTCATCGTTTCCTGACGATCGTAATGGGCGGGTCGTAGCTCGTCCGCGGCGAGCGGTTTACATTTGTTCCGCCTTCAGAACAGGGAAGAATGGCGGAGCTTCGCGACCAACTACAGAAGACTTTAGGCGGGTCCTACGCGTTCGAGCGAGAGCTCGGAGGCGGAGGCATGTCGCGCGTGTTCGTCGCCGAGGAGACCGCGCTCGGCCGTAAGGTCGTCATCAAGGTGTTGCCGCCGGATCTGGCCGCCACCGTCAACGTCGAGCGGTTCAGGCGGGAGATCCAACTCGCCGCCCAGCTCCAGCACCCGCACATCGTGCCGCTCTTTTCGGCCGGAATAGCGGACGGACTGCCGTATTACACGATGCCGCTGGTGGAAGGCGATTCGCTCCGCACGCGGCTGATCCGTCACGGCGAGCTGCCGATCCCGGACGCGCTCAAGATCCTGCGCGATATGGCGAGCGCCCTGTCGTACGCGCACGACCACGGCGTGGTGCACCGGGACATCAAGCCCGAAAACGTGATGCTCACCAAGCATCACGCGCTGATCATGGATTTCGGCGTAGCCAAAGCATTAAGCGCCGCGACGAATCCGGGAAACTCGCTTACGTCCATGGGAGTCGCCCTCGGCACGCCGGCGTACATGTCGCCGGAGCAGGCGACCGCGGATCCGCACACCGACCATCGCGCGGACATCTACGCGCTCGGCGCCGTCGCGTACGAGATGCTGACCGGGCGCCAGCTGTTCGGTGACCGCTCACCGCAGGCGATGCTGCGCGCACACGCGATCGAGAAGCCCGATCCGATCGAGGTCCGGCGGGCCAGCGCTCCTCCCGCGCTATCCGCGCTGGTGATGCGGATGCTGGAGAAATCGCCGGCGGATCGGCCGCAGACGGCCGAAGACGTGCTTCGCACGCTGGACACGTTCGTGCTGACGCCGACGGGGATGACGCCGACCGCGACGGTCCCGATGCAGGCCACAACAGCCGTACACCCCGCGGCCGGAGAGTCGACGATTCAAGTTTTCGAGAGGACCTGGGCGCCCAGGAAGTCACGCACACTCGTCGCCGCCGCGCTGGTAGGGGCGGGCATCCTCGCCGCCGGCGGCATGATGGCGAAAGGCAGGTTCGGGAGCGCGGAGCTCGACATTGGCCGCGTCGTGGTTCCGCCTTTCACCAACAGGACGGGCGACCGCAACTTCGACAACCTGGGCGTGCTTGCAACCGATTGGGTGACGCGGGGGCTGACCGAAGCGAATATCTCGGACGTAGCCGTAGTCGACTCGCTCAACGAACTCGCGAGCAAGTCCGACGGCGGACTGTCCGACGTCAAGCTTCAGCAGATCGCGCTCGCGGCGGGAGCCGGTCGCATAATCCGTGGCGAAATCCACAGGCGAGGCGACTCGCTCGAATTCCAGGTCGTGGTCTTGGACACTCGCTCCGGAACGCGGATAGCGAACGTCCAGCCGTCGGCTTCTCCGGTCGCCAGCCCCATGGGCGGGATCGATGGAATTCGCCAGCGCGTGATGGGCAGCATGGCGACGCTGGCAAACAGACGTACGACTGGTCTCGCCGTCTCGGATGTGCCACCGAGCTACGAAGCGTACACGGAGTTCATGCGTGGCGAGGACGAATTCCTGCGCTACCGATACGCGCAAGCGATCGTTCACTATGCGCGCGCCGCGGAGATGGATCCGTCATATGCCGCCCCGCTGGTTCGTGCCGCCTATGCGCACGCGAACCTCATTCAACTCGCGCAAGCGGATTCAGTCATCGAGCTGCTGGAGCAGGGGACCAGACGGTTGTCCGAGTACGAGCGCATCTATCTCGCCCGCGCGAAGGCCAGGGTCACCGGCAACTATAACGATGCCTATCGAGCCGGGCAGCGATTGAAGGCGCTCGCTCCGACATCGAGCTTCGCGCAGTACATCGCGGCCGAAGCGGCGATTCCCGTCAACCGGCTGCGCGAAGCGAAGGCGGGGTTGGAGGAGCTATGGCCGAACAAGTATCCGACCAACTTCTACTACGGCAATCTTTCGATTGTATATCACGTCCTGGAAGACACAAGGGATGAGAAGCGGACTGTCGAGAAGTGGGCGGAAGCTTTTCCCGACGTGCCCCAGCAGCTGGCCGGCCAGGTGTGGTACAACGCGCGGAAGGGATCACCGGAGGCCGTCCAGCGCGTTTTCCAGGAGCTGCTGACCCGGCACAACCTGCCGGAGTTCAATTCGACGGCGCTGATCGGATCGCTTGTAGCCGAGCTGAGGTTTCACGGTCGCCCGGACGAAGCAGAGGCGATGACTTCGGAGCTGCTCGATTGGCTCCAGCGTCGTCCGGCGGCAGAGCGGAGAGCAGCCTGGAACCGGCGCTCCGTCGCCTATGTCCTCGCGGACCTTGGTCGCTGCGCCGAGGCGCGGAGGCTGTCCGATAGCCTTGCCGTCAGCGACAGCACGGTGATCGGCATGACTCAGGCGGGAATCATCGCTGCACGGTGCGGTGACAACGCGCGAGCTGATTCGCTTTCTACGGTTCTCGGAGACCTGGAACGTCCCTACCAGCGCGGCGACAATGTGATGGGACGGGCGCGCATTGCGGCTGCCCAGGGGAAGAAGCGCGAGGCGGTTCAGTTCCTGCTCGACGCGCTGGCGCAGGGCCAGACTTACGCTACCCACTTTCACCAGTTCCGCGAGTTCGCGACGCTCCGGGATTTCGAGCCGTTCAAGGCGGCGATGCGGTCCAAGGATTGACCCGCGATGAGCGAGGAGCTCCGCGACGAGGTACAGTCAGCTCTCGGTGAAGCCTACCGGATCGTGCGGCAACTCGGTGACGCAGGCATGTCGCGCGTGTTCGTGGCAACTGATACGCGCTTGGGGCGTGATGTAGTAGTCAAGGTGCTGGCGCCGGAGCTCGCTGCGAGCATCAGTGCCGACCGGTTCGCGCGGGAGATCAAGCTAGCGGCCGCTTTGCAGGAGCCGCACATCGTTCCGCTCCTCGCGGACGGAGTAACGCCGGATGGCCTTCCTTACTACACGATGCCATTCGTGCGCGGGGCGTCAGTGAGGCAACGGATGACCGAAGGCCTGGTACCGATGCCCGAAGTACTCGGCATCCTCACGGACGTGGCCAAAGCGCTGGCGTACGCGCATGCGCGCGGGGTGGTGCACCGCGACGTAAAACCGGAAAACGTCCTGCTCAGCGGGACCACGGCGATGGTGACCGATTTCGGCATTGCCAAAGCGATCGAGGGAGCCAGAGTCGGCGCCGATGCGCAGGGCGGGCGCCAGGGTGTGCGCGACACGACCCTCACCGGAATGGGCGTATCGCTCGGCACCCCCGCATACATGGCGCCCGAGCAGGCGTTAGGCGACGCGATCGATGGCCGCACGGATCTGTACGCATGGGGAATAATGGGTTACGAGCTCCTGACGGGACGGCACCCATTTGCTGGCAAAACGAGCGCACAACAGCTCATCGCCGCGCACGTCACCGAGGTGGTACGGCCCATAGCGTCGGTCTGGCCGCGCGCCCGTCGCCGCGAGCGGGGTGCGGCCGCGCTTGGCGCCATCATCATGAGGACAATCGAAAAATCCCAGGAGAAGCGACCGAGCTCGGCCGATGAGCTCTTGCGGGACCTCGAGCGTGTGCGGAGTGGGCAAGCCTCATCGCTCGTCGCCCCGTCATGGCTCCTCGACCTGGGCCCGACACGTGCCTGGGCCGTCGGCGGAGCAGTCGTCGTCGCGCTGGCTGGTGTCGTCGCCGGCACGCAGTGGGTGCGCTCGCGAGCTTCAGCCGACTCGTTGCCGCAGTCCGCAGGCACCCCCGCGCCGGCGCGAGTCGCTGTAGCCGCTTTCGAAATTCGCCCTGCCGCACCGGAGCTCGCGGACTTTGCCTTGACCGCGCGCGACGGCATCTCGCGCCGCCTCGCTGAGACGCGCGTGGCCGCGACGCTCCCAGGTATGGAGGCCGCTGTAACCGTCACGGATGCGCTGTCGCGTGCCCGGACACTCGGTGCGAGCTACCTCGTTACGGGGTTCGTCAGGCGCATGGGGGAGCAACTGGAGGCGCACGCCGACCTGCTGGACGTGGCCAGTGGGCAGGTGGTGCGAAGCATCGGGCCCGAAGTCGGCCCCCTAGGCCAGGGGGAGCGGATCATCGCAACGCTGCGGGAGCGCGTCGTGGGCACGGTCGCCTTGGTACTCGACCCGGTGGTGAGCGACGCGATACCGCCGGTCGCGGCGCAGACCCCGACTTACGAGGCCTTCCGTGAGCTTGCGGCGGGCGAGGCTTTCGCGAAGCTGGGCCAATGGTCGCGGACAATGGAGAGCTATCAGGCCTCATTTGCGCTCGATAGCACTTTCACCTTCGCGGCGGGCCGCCTTGGCCGTTCTTACTACGCGATCGGGCGGTGCAAAGACGCTGACTCGCTGGGCGCTATTCTCATGAGACGACGTGCGCTGTTGTCGGAGTACGAGAGGGCAGCGTTCGATCGGACGCTCGCGCGGTGCAGGGGGGATTGGGCCGCGGCCTACGACGCAGGTGCACGCATGGCCGCATTGGCTCCATCTTCCGCGGACGCCAATTTCGTGTTCGCGGTGTCCGCTCTGGGTGCGTTACGTCCGGCCGAAGCTGTGCGGATCTTCCGCGCGATGAAGCCTGACGAACCGCCGATGCGCCTTAATCTGGGCTACGACGCGTATTACGCGGCGGCGCTGCATCAGCTCGGCCGCCATTCGGAGGAACGAGCGGTGGCTGCCAATTCCCAGCGGCGCGCGCCGGGATCGCCGTTTTCATACCGCCTGCAACTGATCTCCGGCGCCGCGCTTGGAGACACCGCGGCCGTCGCGCGATTGACGCAGCAGATAGCGGCCCTCCCGCTTGCTCGTCCATTCTTCCATGCGCAGCTGCTTCTTCAGGCGAGCTGGGAGCTTACTCGCCACGGCCACGCGGCCGCCGGCGCTAATGTCGCGGTCACGTTGGCCGACCTGCTCACCGCAGTTCCGCCGGAGCGCCGCGATGTTGCCTACTGGCAAGCACGGGCTGAAGCGATGTACGCACTTCGCCGATGGCGCGACGCTCGAGTGGCCGCCGATTCCGCACAGTTGGTGCGGACCACAACCGGTACAGAGCGCAGCGTTTTCAATATCAGCTACGGCGATCCCGCGGACTTCGCCGTTGCTCTCCGCGGGCGCATCGCGGCACGCGAGGGACGGATCGTTGATGCGGAGCGTGCGATGGCCGTGCTTTTGAGCCGGCGCGGACCCTATTTGCGCGGCTTCCCTCGCCGGTTTGCCTCGGAGATCGCGGCCGCGCTGGGCCGCCGGGACGAGGCCGTGCGCCTACTCCGCGAGAGCATTCTGCAAGGGCAGAATTCCGTGGAGGAATACCTGGACGCGAGACCCGACTTTGCCGCGCTCGCAGCATACCCGCCTTTCGAAGCTCTCTTCGTGCCGCGAGGCTGACGCACAGTTCCGCCGCGCGTGGCGTCGAGGTAACTCGGTGGCTAGCTTTGCCACCTTAGCAATAGCTCGCGAACCCGTCCCACCCCCGCACGCACAATGGCCACATACAAGCTCTCCACCGTCCCCTCCGCCGGTGAAAAAATCGACTGGCGCGACGGAAAGTTGTCCGTCCCCTCCAATCCCATCATCCCGTTCATCGAGGGCGACGGCACCGGCCCCGACATCTGGCGCGCTTCCCAGCGCGTGTTCGACGCTGCCGTCGAAAAAGCCTACGGTGGCGAGCGGAAGATCGCGTGGATGGAAGTGTTCGCCGGCGAGAAGGCGTTCACGCAACGCAAGGACTGGCTG
>JANLGX010000179.1 GCA_024654005.1 Gemmatimonadaceae bacterium
GGCCTACCTGGGCAACCGGCTGGCGATGTTCGCCATGCTCCAGATCTCGTTCTTCCAGGTGCGCTCCGCCGTGAACGTCAGCCGGCCGTCGGGCGCGAAAGAGATGCCCCTTATCTCCCGCAGCACCAGACCGGCGCTCTGGGGCTCGCCACCGCTGACCGGAACCGTGAACAGCTCGGCGTTCCCCCACGGCTGCTGCGGGTCGGTGCGCGTCGCGCGGGCGAATACGACGCGCTTCCCGTCGGGCGTGAACGCGACTCCCGAGCGATCGAGCGTACCGAGGGGATCGCCGAAGTCGGACAGCTGCGCGACCATACGGAATTCGCCGCCCGCGACGGGGCCGATGTGCAGATGGATTGCATTGCCATTGCGCACCGCCTGCAGGACCGAGTCGCCGGCCGGAGAAAGCGCGATCGCGTACCCGCCGGGTGTTTTTGTTCGCGTAGTCGCGCCGGTGGCAAGGTCGTGGCGGACCAGAAAGGTGCCGGACTGCCGACTGCCCCTGCTGTAGTACACCGCCCTGCCGTCGGGGGACCAGACGGCGTTGCCCAATCCGGTTGCTGGCTCGTCGGCTCGGCGCGTGAGCGTTCTGAGCGCGCCGGTCTGCGTGTCGAGGAGCTGCAACATCTGATCGGAGCCGGCCAGTCCACTTACTTTTGCGACCACGTAGCGCCCATCCGGAGACGGAGCGAGCCGGCTGATCACGGGATTCAGGTTTGGTCGCGCAAACTCCTTTTCTTCGCCGGTCGCGATGTCGCGTACCACCAGCCGGCCCAGCCCGTGTCCACTCACGGCGCCGCGCCGCGAAGCGTAGATCAGCTTCTTGCCGTCCCGGGTCCACACCCCCATCATGTTCATGCCCTGATAGGCCGGCAGCAGATTCACCGGCTGGCCGGTGACGCGACCGCTGGTCTGATCGAAGTTCACGGCGAATACGTCGCCGCCGCCGGTATCCTGCAGGTATAGCAGCTCGCTACCCGCGAAGCCGGTGGGACTGAAACCCCAGGGCATCTGGCTCTTCACCTCGACAGGCTGCCCCTGTATGGCTCCCTGTGCGAAGCGCACGGCCCAGAGTCCGAACGCGCCCGCGCGGGCGCTGGAGAACAGCAAGTGCCTGCCATCCGGCGTCCAGATCGGGTTCTGGTTGCCCATCGGATGCCTTATCCGCGCCGTCTCCCTACCGTCGCGCGAAACGATCACGACGTCGCGCGTCATCGCCACGGAGTCGGCGATCTCGTCGAACGCGATCCACCTTCCATCGGGCGATACCGCGACGCGCAGCGGAAAACCCTCGTCGTTCAGCTCGCGCAAGAGCTGGAAACGGCCGTCCGCAGTGGACAACAATCCGATCCGCACCAGACCCTTCGGCCCGTACAGCACGACGCCCACGGCCGCGCCGTCGGGCGTGAACTCGTGCACATCCACATTAGTGACCGAGGAGTCCTCGTTCGCGAACAGCGTACGGTCACCCGTGCCGTCGCTGTTGACCACTCGCACCTGCGGCAGCCACCCGGCCGGCGTCCAGAAGTACGCGATGCGCTTCCCATCGCGCGAGGCCGATGAGCCGAGCGAGTAGCCGCCGCCCTGAGTGACGGCCGCGCTCCGCGTCAGCAGGCGCGTAGTGCCGGTCGCCAGCTCGTACAGCGCCACGTTGCCGCCCGACTTCCAATCGGTGAACGTGAGGAAGCGTCCGTCGGCGGTGGGCCTGCCGCTCGGATCGAAGTCCTCTCCGAGGAGAAGCTGTCGAATGGTCAGGGCGCCGGATGCCCCGACATCCACGGTCCCGGCCGCGAGCGCCGTCAGCCGCGCTCGCGCCACGCGCGCCGGCTCCCGCTGATCCGCGAACTCGGCGAGTACGCGCTGATACGCCCTGAGCGCCTCCGCCCTGCCCTGCCGTTCGTACAACCCGCCCACCCGAATGAGCGCGCGCGCCGCCAGCTCGCGGTCCGTGCCCGCGGCCACACGCTGATACAGCCCGATGGCGGCCGGCAAATCACCATCCGTGCGCTCCTTGCGCAGCGCCTCTTCGTACAGCTGCGCGCTGCCCTGCGCGTGCGCCGCAACGGCCGGGAAGGTCAGCGCAAAGAGCACCACCGTGATTCGAATGAACCGCATGCCGTCCGTCCTGTTAGAGTCGGTGCCAATCTGTCGTTCGCTGGGCGCTGGAGTGTCAGGGCCGCGTCAAATGCTCGTCAGGCTTTTGTAAATTCAGCTTGTAGCCGACACCGTGCACCGTGATCAGCCGCCGCGGATGCGCCCCATCGTCGCCGAGCTTGGCCCGCAGCGACGCGATGTGTGTGTCGACGGTGCGCGTAGTAGGACAGGATCCATACCCCCACACGCGGTCCAGCAGCTCGGCACGGCTGACGACGTCTCCCCGGCGGGCCGCCAGCAGGCGCAACATGCCGTATTCCTTGGGCGACAGCTGCAAGGGCTGCCCGGATCGCGTGGCCTCGTATTTCTCGAAATCGACGACGACGTCGTCGAACTCGAGGCGGGCCGGCAGCTCGTCGGCCGGCCGCGAGCGCCGCAGCATCGCCCGCACGCGCGCCAGCAGCTCGGGAAGCGAGAAGGGCTTCGTGACGTAATCGTCGGCGCCGAGATCGAGACCCTGCACGCGATCGGCTTCGAGGCCGCGCGCCGTAAGCATGATGATGGGCACCATGATTCCCTCGGCGCGCGCGGTCCGGCACACGTCGAAGCCGTTCATGCCAGGCAGCATGGCGTCGAGCAGCACGAGATCGGGGTGCCCATCCCGCAGCAGCCGCAGTCCGTCGTCGCCCCGGTCCGCCGTCGTCACGTCGTACCCTTCCGCACGCGCGGCCGTGACGAGGCCACGCAACATGGCCCTGTCATCCTCCACGATCAGCACGCGATCGGCCCTCATGCGGGTACCGGCAGCGTGATGGAGAAAGTGCTGCCATGCCCCGGCTCGCTCTCGACTTCAACGCGCCCGCCATGCGCCGCGACGATGTCGGCCACCAGGGCGAGGCCGACGCCCGCGCCCGGTATGCCGCCGGCGTGCGCCTCGGGAGCACGATAGAACTTCTCGAAGATGCGCGGACGGGAGGTCGCGCTGATGCCGCACCCTCTATCCGCCACGCTGATGACCACCTCGCCGTCCCGGCGCCCAAGCGACAGATCGATGCGACGCGACCGACCGGAGAACTTCATCGCGTTCGACAACAGGTTCATGAGCGCCTGGGTCAGCGCGTCGCGATCGGCTTGGATGACCGGCAGGTTCGGGTCGACCCGCACGTGCAGGTCGAAGCCGTCGCGGCGTAGCAGCCCCGCGAGATTCCGCTGCAGGTCCGCACCCATCTCGCCCAGGTCCACGTCCGCCTTGTGGTATGCCCGGTCGCCCCGCTCGAGCCGCGAGAAGTCGAGGACGTTGTCAATGAGCCGCGTGAGCCGTTCGCTTTCGTGCGCGATCGTGTCGAGACAGTCGCCGCTCTGCTCCGGCGGCACGATACCCGTCCGCAGTAAATCGGAATTGAGGCGCACGACAGCCAGCGGCGTGCGCAGCTCATGCGACACGCTGTCCACGAATCCCGACCGCAACCTGGCCATCGCGATTTCCCGTCGTACGTCGCGCCAGATGATGAAGCCGCTGAGGGCGGCGAGACCGATCGTCAGTGCCACGAGCACGAGCAGCAGGTCGCCGGTTCCGGCGGGTGCGTCGGCCGGATCGCCAATGGTGCGCGCGTAAATCCCCGGAAACGCCGCACCGAGAGGCTCGGCGCCGCTGCCGCCCTGCCGGACCAGTTGCACGCCGCTGCGCGCCAGGACGGGCTGCGGCCGGACGACGACGACCCGCGTACTGTCCGCCCGCACCAGCCACGGCTCGCTGCCGTACGCGAGCCACACCGCCCCGCCGTGCTGCGCGGCGGTCGCGAGCAGTCCCGCGAGATCCCGGCGCAAAGCGACCAGGCCCTCGGCGTCCGCGATGCGCCGCTCGGTTTCCAGAGAGTCGGATCCGCGTTGATACGCGCGCAGCGCGTACAGCGCCACGCGCGAGGCGGGTCGACCGGCAACGCCGATCGTGTCCTGCCGGAAGCGTCGCTCGATGGCTGCGCGCTCCATTCCGTGGTGGCTCAGCCAATCCGCGGCATAGAGGGCGAACGGCATGCCTTCTTCGTCGCGTTCCGACAGCGGCAACGCGAACAGCTGGAGATAGAGTGCACGCGCATCCGCCATTCTGCCGGCGCGAGCGGCGTTGCGCGCCCGAAACAGAATCGCCAGCTCGCGAACCAGCGTGTCGGCGGATGCCGCGGCCTCGAGGTAGCGCGCGTCAGCGCGGGCGAAATCCCCGCGAAACTCGGCCGTGTTGCCGGCTTGCAGCAATGCGTTCCCCCGTAGACGGCGACCGGCGGTCTCCCACGGCATCCCAAAGCTCAGCGCACGGACGGGAGCGGCCAGCACGACCACGGAATCGGCGGACGCGCCTACGGGGATGCGCTCGATCGCCAGCTCCAGCGCACGCCCCGCCTGCGCGATCGCGGCGGAGCGCGCCTGCGCGGCACGGCGCATTTCCAGCTCGCGGTCCTGGCGCAGCATGCGTACGGCAATACCCACCAGTGCCACGGAAGGCAGCAGCACGGCAATGAGCAGGACGGCGGACCGGCGGCGATCAGGGGTGCGCATGGACGACGTGGAAAGTCGACTCCAAGATGCCGCAATCGGACAGGCGCGGTGTCAGGAAAATGCAAAATGTCGCCGGCCCGAGCAAACGCCCCGGCGGCCAGCGAGAGTAGCCGGCCGCCGATCAAGCGCGATCAGGGCGCGTCAGCGCCGCGATCTGAAATCGCCGACGCCGACCTAGCCGGGAACGGCGGCGCGTCCGCGCAGCCAACGCCGGACGGCGAGCAGGCCCATGATCCAACCTGCCGGGTAGGGCAGAATCAGAAGGCCCCACCAGTTCGAGCGTCCCGTTTCGCCGCCGAATCCTCCGACCGAGCTCAGCCCCCAGAGGGCGCCGACGCCCAACGCCACCAGCGCGAAAGACCAGTAGAGAAGCTTGCCTTGCCGGTCATGTCCAAGCCAGACACCGAACGCAGCCACGGCAATCCCGGCGAGGATCACAAGCGATCCCTCCAGCGGGTCGAGAACTCCGGCCAGCATCGCGACCAGCCCGACGATCACGAGTATTCGCGGCCAACGCCCACTTCGGTTCATTGGAGCCTCCGCGGATAGCGCTTAGCCATATGGCGTTTACCGGCCTTCCCGCCGCGATCGGATGATATCGCCCACCAGCACCGCCGATTGCCGCGTACGCCGGAACGTATCCGATAGCTTCGGGAGCCACACGCGGGTGCGCAGTCGGGAGACTTCTGTTGAACGCGTGCGGGTTTTCCTCACCAGCGCAGCCGCCGTGGCACTGCCTGGCGCTGCCCGATGCGGCGGTTAGTCCGGAGCGGGGGCCGTGCCGCTCCCGGCGTCCGGGCGATGGCGCCGCGCTCTTCCAAGCGCAGCACCATGTCGCGAACCGACGCCCGGAAGGCGAGACCGTCCCAACTTCTGCTGCAGCACGTTGTTAGCGGGCATCCGTGAGCGAAACAGGGGTCAGGCGGTACACTCGATCAGCCAGTCGAGAAGCCTCGCGAACGTCGCCGGAACGAAGCGCCAACCGCACCTCGTCGAGTCTCGTCGCGTCCCGAACTGAGAGATACGGCGACCAGCCCCCTTTCTCTCCGAGAAGCTCAATCCCGACTTCGGCGACCAAATCACCTTCGCGTACGAGCTTCGTTGCCTTCTTGTTGCTCACGTTCGCCTCCTGCGGAACGTTTCATCCCATTGATCAGGATCGGGGCGATAAGCCGTTATCAGCACCCCTGGCGAATCTTGGCCTGCGGGCACGCCCCAGACAACGTGTATCCGTTGGCCCTTGCTATCCCGTTGGAGCACGAGGACGCAAGGGCCCTTAGGAAAGGTCGGATAATCCTCGATCACGATAGCGGCCGGCAAGCCGGCAATGGCCTCCCCGGCGAGGATGTCATCATCGGCAAGCTCGTCGTAGCCGTGCGCGGACACACGAAGCTCGCCCCGTGCTGCCAAGGACTGGATACGGACAAGAGTTGCGCTCACGAGCTGACCAACGGAGAGAGGATACAGGCTGCGGACATTCTCCGCCTGAATCTACGCCAATCAAAGGAGGTGGGCCGACCAATGACAGAACGGTGTTCCCGCGCGCGTTGTCCTAACGCCAATGTTCAGCCGCAAGGCTTCCAACAAGATGCGCGCGGAGCGCGCTTCCATAAGAGCCTTGTCGGCTGCAACATTTTGTTAGGCCGCCCGCGAGCTCGCCTGGCGCGCGTCCGCGCCCTTGATCACGAGCCACAGCATGATCGGGAACTCCCCGGCAGCTCGCGCCAGCATTGTCACTCGCTCGTAGAGGATGATGCGGTGCCCGGCCAGGAGCAGCGACGCAACGCTGTGCCCGACATACGCCACGCCCGCGATGATGAGGAGAACGCCGAGCACCCGGGGCAGAAAGCGCGACCGGATGACGAGCAGTCCGAACGGCAAAAGCCAGAGCCCAAAGAATATTTCCGCCGCCAGGACGCCATCGGTGTGCAGGCGGAGGAAGAGCATCCCCATCGCTTCTCGTTGCGCGCCGGTGAAGGCGGAT
>JANLGX010000184.1 GCA_024654005.1 Gemmatimonadaceae bacterium
CACCAGAGCTTCTCGCCGTTGATGATGAAGTGGCTTCCGTCCTCCGACGGCGTCGCGGTCGTCGTCATGTTGGCCGGATCGGATCCCGCGTCGACCTCGGTCAGAGCGAACGCCGAGATCGCGCCGCGCGCGAGCCGCGGGAAATACTTCCGCTTCTGCGCGTCCGTTCCGAACAGCTTGAGCGGCTGCGGCAGGCCGATCGACTGGCTCGCGGAAAGCAGTGCGACGAGCGAGCCGTCCTTCGACGTCACCAGCTGCATCGCGCGCGTGTACGTCAGCTGCGACAGGCCCAGCCCGCCGTATTCGGTCGGGATCTTGATCCCGAACGCGCCCATGTCGCGCAGCTCCTGCACCAACGACTCGGGGATGTCGCCCGTTCTGTCTATCTCGTCGGAATCAACCCGCTCCATGAAGCTCTTGAGCTTCGCGAGAAAGGGCGCCGCGCGCGCTGTCTCCGCCGGATCGTCGGCCGGGTGCGGATGGATGAGGTCGAGCCGGAACCGGCCGAGAAACATCTCGCGCACGAAGCTCGGGTGCGCCCATTCGGTCTCGCGGGCTTCTTCGGCGACGTCGCGGGCGTCTTGTTCGGAGGCTGAAGACATGGGGACGTGATTAGTGATTAGTGATTGGTGATTAGTTACTACAACGGCCGGAGTTTTTCTATCGGGGTTGTTACCAATCCCTAATCACTAATCACTAATCACCAGCACGCCTCCGCAGCACCAGAATCGCAGTCCCGCCGAGCGCTATCAGCGCGAACGTAAACCACTGCACCGCGTAGCTCCGGTGGTTGCCCTCGTCCAGGGCGGGTGGAGGCACGCGCGGGGGTGCGCGCGTGGGGTCGGATCCGGGAGACGTGAGCACCACGTAGACCGGCGCGACGGGATACGGCAGCATCGCGCGGATCGTCGAAAGGCTCGGCCGCCGGACCGCGTCGGGCCTGCCGGTGGAGCGAGCGCCGGTCGTGTCGCCGGTCTCGAGCAAACGCACGTAGCCCACCGCGTCGACGGGATCGTCCTCGCGCCACGGCTTCGTGTCCGCAGCGACTCCGTCCGCCGCGTAGATCCAGCCGCGGTTGACGAGGATCGCCGTGTCGCTCCCCGCGACTCGCAGCGGCGTCAGCAGGTTCACGCCCGGCGATCCCTGCCGCGACCGCAGCGTCAGCACGATCTCACGGTCGTAGTCGTACTCGCCGCTCACGCGCACGCTCCGGTGGATCGCCTCGCCGGGGTCGCGCGGAAGGTCGCGAAGGGCGACCGGCGCCAGTCCGGCGCGCGCTTCGATCGGCGCGTTGTACGCCTGCCGCTCGCGCAGCCGCTCCAGCTGCCAGAACCCGAGCCGCACGAATAGCGCCGCGAACAGCAGCGCGATTCCAATGAGGATCTTCTCGCGCGTGCTCAAAAGAGCAGCAGTTGCTCGCCGATCGTCTCCGGAGCCACCGGGGTCTGACCCACGGCGCGCTGGATGTCGCGCGCGCTCGCGGGGCCGTGACCCGCGAAGTGGTTGTTGACGTACGCGTACACCATCGTGACGCTGGCGCCGAGCGAGATCAGCGCGTTGCGCCAGAGCTCGATCTCGCGCGTACGGTCGGCCTGCACGCGCGAGTAGTCCACGATGTCGCGGTTCGGCCCCATGAACCGGATGTAGGCGAAGTCGGCGGTCGGCTTCT
The DNA here is from genome assembly GCA_024654005.1 of Gemmatimonadaceae bacterium. Classification (GTDB taxonomy): domain Bacteria; phylum Gemmatimonadota; class Gemmatimonadetes; order Gemmatimonadales; family Gemmatimonadaceae; genus JACDCY01. The sequence goes on from JANLGX010000184.1 coordinate 1,670, forward strand.
GCGCGAGCGCGAGCATCGTCTTCCGCGGAATCCACCGTCCCTCGACCAGCGCGAGCGCGACGTTGTGCTCGCGCAGCAGCGCGTAGATTCCGTCGTTCATCCAGCCGCGGTGGCGAAACTCGATCGCCACCTGCAGGTCGCGCGGCAGTCGCTGGAGGAACGTGACCAGCGCCGGCAGCTCCGACGGCGCCAGGTCGGGCCCGAGCTGAACGAGCGTGGGGCCGAGCTTCGAGCCCAGCGCCCGCGCCCGCTCGAAGAACAGCTCGGTGGCGCCGGTGGTGTCGCGCAGCCGCTGCTCGTGGGTCACTTCCTGCGGCAGCTTCAGCGCGAAGGCGAACCCCGGCGGCGTGCGCTCGGCCCAGCTCTGAAACGTCGTCAGCGCCGGAATCGCGTAGAAGGTCGAGTCGACTTCCACCGTGTCGAACGCCCGGGCGTACACCGCCAGAAAATCGGATGGGCGCGTGCCCGTGGGGTAAAACGACCCCTCCCACGCTTCGTAGTTCCAGCCCTGGGTGCCGACACGAACATTGCCGAACATACTCAAAACTACGCTGTTGGCTGTTGGCTGTTAGCTCTTGGCACGGCGGGAACATCGGGGATGAGCTGGGCTGTTAGCCAAGAGCCAACAGCCAATAGCCAAAAGCGCCGTTCTTCTAGTGCGACGGCGCCTGCGTATCGCCGATCATGTCCACCATCACCTGCGTCGCGAGCGGCGTGCCGATCGAGATCCGCTCATTGTCGATGGCCAGTGTGATCGGGCCGTCGAACGGCTCGCACGCCAGCACCGCGACCGTCACGCCCGGCATGATCCCGAGTGACGCCAGATACCGCAGAACTTCGGGGTCGTCGTCGCTCACGCGCACGACCGCTACACGATGGCCTGGTCCAAGATCCGCGAGCGAGCAGTACTGCGTCTCGTCCACCGTCCCTTCGCGCGTCGGGATCGGCGCGCCGTGCGGATCCACCACCGGCTCGCCGATCGCGGCCGCCATCTTGTCGATCAGCTCCTCGGACGCGGCGTGCTCGAGCCGTTCGGCCTCCTCGTGCACGTTGTCCCAGCGGTAGCCGAGGGTCTCCACCAGGTACGCCTCGATGATGCGGTGCCGCCGTAGCGTGCGCAGCGCCACGCGCCGGCCCGCCTTCGTGAGGGTCACACCGCGGTATCGCTCGTACGCGAGCAGGCCGTGGTCGGCGAGCCGGCGGATCATTCCGGTCACCGACGCCGGCGCGAACGACAGCCGCTGCGCGATGTCGTTGGTCGACGCCGCCCCACCCGCCAGCTCCAGCTCGTAGATGGCCTTGAGATAGTCCTCGGCGGGGCCCGTTATGACCGACTCCTTGTCCTTCATCGCATCCCGCCTGGGGGAATCGGCCGGGCTCCTGCTCATTGCGCCGCGCTCGCGCCGCGAGGCATTCCGCGCACCAGCAGCACCGGCACCGTCGAGCTGTGCCGCACCGCGTTCGCCACGCTCCCGCGCAGCAGGTCGTTGAGGAGCTTGTGCCCGTGCGTGGTCATCGCGATGAGGTCGCACTGCTCGCGGTCGGCGGCCGCGCTGATCTCGGCGCCGGGATCGCCGCTCGCGAGCACCGCTTCCGCGGCGATCCCCTGCTCCTGCAGCGAGGTCGCCAGCCGCTCGATGTACGCCAGATCTTCCTTCATCTCTTCCGACTCCCGGAGATCCAGCTGACGGATATTCCGTGCCACCCAGCCGTCGGCCACGTGAATTATCACGACGCTGGAGCCGCACAGCTTCGCGAGCCGCGTGATGTGCTCGAGAATCGTCGCGTCGTACTCCGAGTTTTCGACGGGCACGAGAATGCGCTGGTACATCAGATCCCTCCGGCACGGAAGATCTGCAGGAGCAGCCACCCGTTCAGCGTCGCGATCATGACCGCGACCACGTAAGCCCCGACTTTCAGCCAGCCCGGATTGGCGAACTCGCCCATCTTGACCTTGTCCGATGTGAACCGCACCAGCGGAAAGACCGCGAAGGAAAGCTGCATGCTCAGGAGCACCTGGCTGAGCACCAACAGCTTCGCCGTCCCGCTCTCCCCGTACAGTATGGCGACGATGGCGGCGGGGATGATAGCTATTCCCCGCGTGATCAGCCGCCGGAGCCACGGGCGCAGGCGGATGTTCAGGAACCCTTCCATCACGATCTGCCCCGCGAGCGTGCCGGTGAGCGTCGAGTTCTGGCCCGACGCGAGCAGTGCGAGCGCGAACACCGTGCTGGCGCCGGCGCCGAGCAGCGGTGTCAGCAGCTTGTAGGCATCCTGTATCTCCGCGACGTTCCGGTTCGGCGTGCCGTGGAAAGTCGCGGCCGCCACGATCAGTATCGCCGCGTTGATGAACAGTGCGAACGACAGCGCGATCGTCGAATCGTTGAACGCGAACTTCACCGCTTCCTTTTTTCCGGCGGCCGTCTGCTCGTACTTTCTGGTCTGCACGATGGACGAGTGCAGGTAGAGGTTGTGCG
>JANLGX010000185.1 GCA_024654005.1 Gemmatimonadaceae bacterium
CCCCCACATAGGGGACGCGGGCCGGGGGATCAACCGGAAGCGGCCGCAATTGCTGGGCGCGGGACAGGGGATCAACCGGAAGCGGCCGCACTTGCTGGGCGCGGGCAAGGGGATCAACCGGAAGATCCCGCACATGGGGGACGCGGGCCTGTGCGAGGAATGGACGGCGCACATCGAGGGGATGATGCTGGCGTTAGCCGACCGCTACCGCCGCGTGCGCGTGTGCTGCGGGGATTGGGCGCGAGTCTGCGGACCAACCCCGACGGAACACAATGGATTGTCCGGGGTGTTCCTGGACCCTCCATACGCCCATGCCGAGCGCGACAGCGAGCTCTACGCGGTAGAGATGCCCGCGGCCGATGCGGTGCGTGAGTGGGCCGTCGCCCATGGGGACAATCCGGCCTACCGCATCGCCCTCTGTGGCTACGAAGGCGAGCACGCGATGCCGGACGGCTGGTTCGCCTACGCATGGAAGGCGCATGGCGGGTATGGAAACCGGGCGGCGGGACGCGGGCGTGAGAACGCATCCCGCGAGGTCATTTGGTTCTCCCCGCATTGCCTCCAGCCTGCCGCTCCAACACAGGGGGCGTTGCTCGTGTAGCGCCGCCCCTCACACGGAATACCTCGGGTTGGCTGGCGGGCCGAGGTTCTTATAGGCCTGCCCGCCGCGCTGAAGTGTCTTCTTCACGGTCTCGAATGGGATCTCCAGAGCGTCGCTGATCTCCCGGATATTCAGCGGCGTCGATTCCACCAACAGATCGTGAATGCGCAAGCCTGTGGCCCCAAGCGAGTTCTCCGCCGGAGCCTCGCCAATCTCCGTCACCTCCACCGGCCCCGCTGAGCCCTTGAACAAGATCTGGTAGCCAATCGGCTTCGGCCGCGCGCCGTCGTTCACCTTCCGGCAGTACAGGTTCAGATCGATGCTGCTGTTCCCCTCCTGCCGCGAGACGAACCATGTCCGGCGCGCGAGATTGTGCCAGTAGACTGAGCCATAAGGCTTCTCGGACGTCCCGTCCTTGCCCTCCTCCTTGCTCACGTGGCAGATCGTGAGCGTCGTGCAGCCGAGCTTCGCGAGCGCCGCGAAATAGGCCAGCGCCACCACCGCGTCCTCCGGCTTGCCGCCGCACGCCACTCCCCCGGAATCGACGATCACGAGCACGATCCCGTGCTTATCAATGAATCGCCGGAGGCTGTCCGCCTGGTCCGCCAGCGGGATGCCGCGCGCGGGCCAGTAGTGAAGCGGCACGTCCTCGAGCGTGATCGGGTCCAGCTCATAGCCCATCACCAGCCGTTGCAACCGAAAGCGGAAGCTCTCGCCGCCGTCACTGTCGGTTTCGTAATCCACATAGAGCACCCCGCCGTGCATCACCTCGCGTCGGCAGAACTGCCCGCCCAGCGCGATCGCCAGCGCCATCGCCTTCGCGAGCATGCTCTTCCCGCTCGAACCATCCCCGAAGAGCAACGTCGGGTGGCCGTGCGGCAGCAGATCCTCGATCAGGAACCGCCGCTCGGTAACCTCCGGAAGCTTGCTCACGTGCATCCCTCGATCCGCCTCCAGATAGGCGGCGCGCACCCTCGCGTAGGCCGTTGAGATCAGCGTGATCCATTTCACGTCCTTCCCGAACTGCCCCCGGAGCGCCCGCTCCAATGACTCCCGCGCCGAGTGCGAAAGCAGGTTAACTCGCTGCGTGTAGGGCTCCTCTTCGGCGTCCGCCGCCAGGTGCCGCACGGTCAGCTCGGCGTCCAGCGATCCCGCGCCCTTGTTCA
>JANLGX010000187.1 GCA_024654005.1 Gemmatimonadaceae bacterium
CGCCGTCGATGTGTGCCGTGCTGGGCCGCGTCGTCTCGCCGCGCAAACACGTTCGTTCCCCGCAGTAACCGCACCGCCCGGAACCGCACTTGCCGCAAACGGAGCGATCCGCCCGCCCACGGCCCCCGCAATCGCAATCTTCTCTGCTCACGCCTCCCCCTCCTCGCTTCGCCAATCATAGCACGCCGCCGCCCGGCACGCTCGCCCGCCGCACGCGCGCTTGCCGTGCGCCGCCAGCGCTCGCCCGAGCGTCGTCACGATGGCGGCGCAACGCTTCGCGGCGACTTGCGGGCACGCAAGCGACGTGTGCCAGGCGCGGCTGTGGGGCACGAGAAGTACGGGGGTCATTGCGTTACTCCGAGTCCGCGAGCGGCGATGTCTACTTCGCCAACGATCGTGCAGCGATGTACGCGGAACTTGCCGTCGCTCGCCGTAGGGATCGCTGCGATGTCGGCGGCTATGAACTCCGCGATCAACACGCGGTAGCCGGTCTGCCAGTTCTGCGCGCACCAAGCGAATGTTGCGAGGTTGATGCCCGCGCCGCAATCCTGCGTTACGTCGGTGTTCGCGTCCTTCACCGCGAACTCTGTGCCGCTGGCGTAGTCGATCTTGCCCGTGCCCTGAATGGGGCTGTGGTACTGAGTATCGACGAGCTTGTAGGCGCGGATCGGGCCGGGCTGATCGAGCAGCATGAGGAGCGGTGTCGAGCGCCACGGATCGACGCCGGTCGCCCTGCTGAGGTTCGCCCCGCTGAGGTCCGCCCCGCTGAGGTTCGCCCCGCCGAGGTACGCCCCGCTGAGGTACGCCCCGCTGAGGTACGCCCTGCTGAGGTTCGCCCCGCTGAGGTCCGCCCCGCTGAGGTACGCCCCGCTGAGGTTCGCCCTGCTGAGGTCCGCCCTGCTGAGGTTCGCCCCGCTGAGGTTCGCCCCGCTGCCGACAGCGGCGACGACCGCGGCGCGCAGGTCAATGGCGGTCGTCTCGAACAGCACGCCGCCCGTTATCCAATTTTTGATCGCGATCTTCTGGTCGGTCACTTGCGTATCCATTCCCCCGCCGCAATAACGGCGAGCGCCGCCAGCAGCGAGCATACCACGATGGCTGCGTTCGTCCACGGCAGCGCGCTCACGCCCGTACGTCCACGTTCTGCCCGATGCCCGTGGCCTGCGCGATGGCGGCGCGGGCAAGATTGTGCGACGGGTGAGCGCATGTTGCATCCGCCCTCGGTGGGGCAGATTCTCCCCAGCCGCACGATTCGTGAAGGACGGCGCGCAGCGCGTTGAGCATGGCGGGCGCGGCGGCGTGCATCGGGCATTGGTCGCGGAGATAGGCGCATCCACACGCTTCACTGATCTGCTGGTCGTTCATCGTCTCTCCTCCTCGGTGCGTGCGCCTGGTGCGGCGCTCTCCGCCCGCGATCCCGCGATCGTGAGCGGTAGAGCGGCGCGCTAGAACGCCTACGGTTGGCACTCTTGGCAATGATCGGCGGTCCACGAGTAGAGTGAGGGTCGCTCGCCAGTGGGCTGCTCGCGCGTTGTCCAACCCTGCGAGCGCAGCCATGCGCGAACCTTCGTGATCGTCGCGTCCTTGTCGGTATCCGTGTATGTTTCTTGGCACTCGTCGCACGTCACGGTGATGGACTTCTCTGCGCTCATGCGTCACCGCGCTCTCGCAGGTGCTCGGCCAGCGCGTCCGCGACGCGGGCGCAAGCCTCAGCGGTGAGATTCCAGGAACGGCGGACGCTGAGCGCTCCCGCCCGCACCCGCAACGTCACGATCGCGCGCTCCACGTCCTCGCGGTCCAGCGCGGCGATGGCGTCGAGGGCGGGGCGGGGGAGCCGTCCAGCCGCGATCATCTCGGCGATGATCGTGTCGTAGTTGAGCGAGCCGGTGGCAACGAGCGACGCCCCGCCGTCCAGCGTGTACCGTTCGCAGTCGTCGCACCGCTCGACCTGCCGCCCGTCCGCAAGGTGCATCTGGTAGCCCCAGCGGTGGGCATAGCGGCCGTCACTGCCCCGTCGGTGCTGAGGGGGCGCGTATTTCGTGGCCGCCCCGCTCGATAGCGTGGCGTTCTGTAGCGGGCCGCGCGCCTCTGCGAGGTCCAGCGGGTTACGGTCGTCTGCGAGTGTCATCGTGCGATCCTTACAGCGTTCGGCAGATACGGGACGGCCCATCGGACAGCACCGGCGGCGCCGTCGAAGTCGTGACGGCAAGCGCGGATCGCGTCCACCGTCCAGCGGCCGGACTCCGCGAGGGCGACTGCCACGTGTTCACAGGCGATGGCGGCGTGCGAGTTGCGCCCCGTCCACATCCCCTCAATCGTCGCTGCCCCCTGGACGGCGCTGGACGCCCTGGCGGCGGCGGCGGAACCCACTACAGCGGACTCCAGCAGCCCGGCCGTTACGAGTCGCTGGCCGAGTTTCACGGCTTGAGTCTTCGTCATGTTCTGATCCTCCCGAATCATCGTCGGCGTAGAATCGCCGCGCAGCGCGCCGAACGTTGCCGCTCGGAACGCCGCTCGGGGAGCCTAGGCGTGTCCCCTCTTGTGGTTCAGCAGGTGCAACTTCGCCCCTGTTCCCATCGGGGCGTTTGCGTCCAGCTCCCACGCCGCGTCACACGTCGGGCACGTCACCGTGAGCAGGCCACGCGACGATCCAGGCTCTGCGTCGAATCCCAACGTGCGCACGTCGTCCGCACTCCGCCCCGTAGCCCTAATGGTGGTAGGCTTCATCGTCCGATCCTCCGTTGCGCCTGCTTCGATGCTCGCGCGACCTTGCGCGCCATGCGGCGGATGCGCGTCGCACGCTCGGCGTCCGGGACGCTCGCGCGGTGCTTCGATGTGCGGATGACGGGGGTCATGAGTCTCTCCCTTGCGTGCTCGCAGCAGGTGCCGCGCCAGTCGCCCGCGTACGCCGTCGCACGTGGGGGACGGGCGGGGAGCCTACGATGCGGGCGGGATTACGCTGGCAATGTACGCGCGCAAGGCGGCCAATTCGGCGTCTTTTGCGGCTTCCGGGATTGAGTCGATCTCGCGGAGTATCCCGGCCTGGTGCTCTGCGCTGTGGACAATCCCGCCAGTGCTGGCGAATGAGTAGAGCGGGCTCCACTGGCCACCGTGCCAATCGTACGCGATTCGCTGGGCGTTCTGTTGTCTCCCGCGTAGCGTCGATGCCATCGTGTCTCCCCTTCCGTTCTGTTCCCCTCGCACAGTCAGTATCGTACCGCCGCGCGCGAACGCAAGCGCGTTATGTCGAGCGCGGGATATTTATTTTCAGGGATGGACGGTGAACGGTGGCGCCCACTGTGCGAACGGATCGCCGTGTGGCGATTCTACCTGCGGCCAGGTGTGGTGCGCGTGCGCGTGCGGGCGCAAGTCTAGTGATTGCACAAGATCGGCCACGAGTTCGGCGGGGGCGTCCAGCGCGCTGCTATCGCTCACGCGCCAGACTGTATATCCGCGAGCGCGTAGCGCGTCGTCGCGGCGGAAGTCATCGCCTACCATCACGGCCAGGTGCGCGCTGGCGCAGTAGAAGTCCACCACGTCATCGCCCAGGACGGCGCCCACGGTGAACGCGCGGAACACGCCGGCGCGCACGAGGGCGCCACGTAGCGCACGCTGCGCCGCCGTGGGCGAACTGCGCACGCGCCGCGCATTTGCGTACCGGCGCGTCCCCGCCTTCCCGTACTCCCTAGTTTCTTTGCGTCCCAAGCGTTCCCCTCTCCCCATGACAGAATGTCATTCCCATACGTCGTCCGGTGTGTGCGTCCCCAATCGTAGCGTGCGTTCGGACGTTTGTCA
>JANLGX010000198.1 GCA_024654005.1 Gemmatimonadaceae bacterium
CGACCCGGCAGCCCCACGCCGCGCCGCCGATGAGCCCGTACCGGTGCAGCGACCCATCGCCATGCTCGGCGAGCGCCAGTGCGAGCGCCGGACCGCGCAGGTCCGCGGTGAGGCCGGCGACGGCAGCGCGTGCGGCGTCGGCCGCGGCCTGCACCTCGCGCGCCACCGCGACGGGCTCCCCGAGGGCGAAGGCTAGGCGGGCGGGGGTCATAGGGCGAGGCCGAGCTGGCGGACCTTCGTCGCCTCGAGGTTCAGCCGCGCGCGGTCGAAGTACGTGCCCTTGAGCTCGACGCCGACGAACTTCCGGCCGGCGCGGACCGACACCACGCCCTCGCTGCCGATGCCCGCGAACGGCGACAGCACGACGTCGCCGGGGTTGCTCCAGAGTCGCACGCAGCGCTCGATGACCCCGAGCTGGAGAGGGCAGATGTGCTTCTCGTCGTCGCCTTCGCGGGCGAGCTCGATGTTGAGCACGTCGGTCTGGTCGATGTCCATCCACACCGGGGACGCCCAGTCTTGCCACTGCGCGAGCGGGAAGCCCTCCTGCGTCTGCGTCACGGGCTTCACGAAGCTCTCCTGCCCCTCCGTCGCCCACTTGCGGAACGTGAGCACGTAGTCCGCGAGCCCCTGGCGCGAGAACGTCGAATCGCCGCGGAGTTGCTTGTAGAGCAAGCCGTGCGCCTTGGTCCGCTGCATCTCGATGACGGGCGACTTCCAGATCGTGACCCGCGAATGAAAGGCGAACCCGGCGTCCTGATGAGCCCGGATGATGTCGCCCGGAAAGTCCCTGAGCCCCGCCATCCCGTCGCGACCCTTGTAGTTGACGAGATCCTTGCAGTGCACGCTGACCAGCCGCCCCGGCCGCAGCACGCGGTGCATCTCCGCGATAAGAAAGCGGTAGTGGGCGAAGAACTCGCCGTCGTCCGCGCAGTTGCCCATGTCGCGTTCGCTGTCGCTGTAGGTGTAGAGATTGGCGAACGGCGGGCTGTAGACCGAGAAGTCGACGGAGTTGTCGGGCAGTTGGCGCGCCACCTCGACGCAATCGCCCTGATACAGCGCCCAGCCCTCGCCCTCGGCCGAATCCAGGCAGGTCAGCGTGTCGACAGGCGCGTTCATCGTGTCCTGAGCCATTGCGGGATCCTCGCGGTGTGCTGCGGTAGATAGGTGGCCGTGGGATGCGACGCCGCGTGCGCCCTCCGCATGGCCTGGTTGAGCTCGCGCTTCATGTCGTCGTGCCCTTCGGCCTTGCGCGTCATGAGGCTGTAGATGTGCCGCTCGGTCGGCGCCATCGCGACGAAGACCTTGACCTCGCGAGCCTGGCCGAACCTCCAGACCCGCCGGACGGCCTGGTAGAACGACTCGAACGAGAACGTCGGCCCCATGAAGACGACGCGCGCGCAGTGTTGCCAGTTGAGGCCAAATCCGGCGATCTTCGGCTTGGTCAGCAACACCGGCACTTCGCCGTGCGTGAACGCGATGAGACGCGATTCCTTCACCTCGGGCTTGTCCGGCCCGGCGACCTCGACGAGCGGCCCGAAGGCGCCGCGGAAGGCCCGCGCCTCGTAGTCGGTGTCGGTCCAGACAAGCCACGGTTCGCCCGGCTCGGCGCGCACGATGTCGGCCAGCGCCGCCGCGCGGGCCTCGGCGGTCCGCCGCTTCTCTTTGTGGATCGCCGTGGCGTTCATCTCGGGCAAGCGAAAGAGTTGGCCGTCGCCGCGGTCGACGGTCAAGTCAACCTCGACCTCGACCGGGATAATCGACAGGGCCGGCAGGATGTAGCCCTCGTCCGAATAGCCGAGGTCCGCCGGCGTTTCGGCCGCCCGTGCCCACGACGCAACCCAATCCCAGAACGGGCGCACCGCGTGGCCTTTGAGGCGGTATGTCCCGAAGTTCATGGAATCGTTGATAAACCAGCGGGCCAGCATCTCGTGGCTCGACATGATCCCGAGGAATTCGCAGTGATTGCCGAGTTCCATGTGGTCGTTCGGGGCCGGCGTCGCGGTGCAGCAGAGCCGGTAGGGCGTCGCGGCGAACGCCTCCATCAGCGCGCGCTTCGTCGCGCCCATGTAGGATTTGAGGATGCTCGACTCGTCGAGCACGACCCCGGCAAATGCTGCCGGGTCGAACTTGCCCAGCCGCTCGTAATTCGTGACGTTGATCCCCGCCCGGACCTGGCTCGCGTCCTTGGCGATGTGCACCTCGATGCCGAACTTTGCGCCCTCCTCGCGGGTCTGATACGACACCGCCAGCGGCGCGAGGATGAGCACGGGCCGCCCGGTGCGCTCGGCGATGACGCGCGCCCACTCGAGCTGCATCGGCGTCTTGCCGAGGCCGCACTCGAAAAACAGCGCCGCCCGCCCCTGCCGCAGCGCCCACGCCACCGCGTCGAGTTGAAACGGGAAGAGCGCTGGGTTGAGCGCCGGCGGGTCGAAGATGCCGACCTCGGGCACCGCGACGCGCTTGGCCGCGAGAAAGGAGCCGTAGTCCGGTGCGTTCACTCGACCCTCCCCGCCAGCGCCCGGCACGCGCCGAAAAGCTCCGGCACGCAGCGGGACAACAGGAGGAGCGAGCGCACCAGCAGCGCGCGATCCTCGGCGGAGAG
>JANLGX010000202.1 GCA_024654005.1 Gemmatimonadaceae bacterium
GCACGAGAGTGGCGAGCGGGAGGACGATGTGGTGCGCGCGGTCCAGCAGCCGCGCGCCCGCGCCGAGGTACGGATACTCCACCACGTCCGTCATTCCGCCGACGGGGAACAGCGGGATCCAGTAGCTGAACAGGAGCAGCAGCAGGAGTCCGAGCCAGAAGTCGGGAATCGAGAGCAGGACCAGCGACAGCCCGCCGGCGATGCGATCGAACAAGCGCCCGCGCCTCCGCGTCTGCGCGAGCGCGAGCGCGACTCCCGCGGCGAACGCGAACACCAGCGCGAGCCCCACGAGCAGCAGCGTCCGCGGAACCGAATCGCGGATCACCGCGCTCACCGGCTGCTGCCGCGAGAAGGACCAGCCGAGATCTCCCCGGGCGAGGTGCGCGAGATACCGGCCGTATTGCACGGGGAGGGGCTGGTCGAGCCCGTACGACGCGCGCCAGCGCGCACGCACTTCCTCGGTGACGTTCGGATTGTCGAGCGAGCCGGCGAAGGGATCGCCCGGGGCCGCGTGAATGAGGAGGAAGACGAGCGTTGCGACTGCGGCGACTACTACGAGCGTGTGGACGGCGCGACGCAGTAGGAACGCGATCACGTTACTGCGTTGGAGTCAGACCGATATTGTCGCGCGGGAGTCGTGCGTCGGGGTCGATCGTCCAGTCGGCGATGTGCGCCCACCAGGCGTCCCGCCGCAGAACGGTGGGCCTGATGCGGCTGTGCAGCGCGAGCATGGCCAGCGGCTCGTACAGCCAGACCGCGGGCGCGTCCCGGATGATCACCTCGTACGCGCGGCGCATGTGCGCGTGCGCCCGCACGGGATCCATCGCGGAGAGCGCGCTGTCCACGTGCAGGTCGAACTCCGGGCTCTCGTACGAGCCGAAGTTGGTCCCGCCGGGCGCGCGGGAGCCGGCGCTGCCCCACGTCTGCCTGATTCCCGGCGCGGGATCGAGCCGCCAGCCGCCGAGCGCGGCATCGAACGAGCGATCCTTCATTTTCGTCAGGAACGCCGCGTTGTCCAGCGACTCGATCTCGACAGCAACGCCGAGCGCGCGGAGCTGCTCCTGGATCAGGACGGCCATGCGCCCGCGGTTCCGGCTGGAGGTTGGCGTCACGAGCGAGAACGCCAGCGGCCTTCCGCCCCGCGCCCGCATGCCGTTGGCGCCGCGAGTCCAGCCGAGCGAGTCGAGCAGCCGGTTGGCCGCCGCGGAGTCGTACGGGATCTGGGGAAGATCAGGGTCCGCTCCCATGTAGCCGCGGACAGTGGGACCGATCGCGACCACCGCCAGCGTGTCGAACACGTTGCGCACGAGCGACGCGCGGTCGAGCGCCTGCGAGATCGCGACGCGAACCTGTCTGTCGCCAAAAAGAGGATGCGGCGTCGCGCGCCGGCGCGGGTCGCGCAGGTTGAACTGGAGGAAGCCGTAATCCAGACTCGGATACGTGACGAGGGTAAGCGCAGGATTCTTCTGGATCTCCCGGATCATCTCGGGGCGAACCGCGTCGAACGCGTCGGCCTCGCCGGCGAGCAGCTTGGTGGACGCCGTCGTGAAATCGGGCGACACCGTCCAGATCACCCGGTCGATGTTCGGCCGGCCGGCGTAGTTGTTGGTGTCGGCTACGACCTCGAGGGAGACCGCCGGTTGCCAGCGCGCGAAGCGGAAGCGGCCGCTCCCGACCGGCGACCGCGCGAACGCCGTCCCGCGCAGCTGGGCGCGAGGCGCGTTGCCGAGCAGATGCTCGGGAACTATGAGCAGGTTGTACACGGCGTCGAAGAACTGCCGCGGCGAGCGGCTCCGGAACCAGAAGATCGCGGTGAGCGAATCCGGCGCGCTCACCGAGTCGATGTTCGCCAGGAGCGCGGCCAGGGGCGCGGCTACTTCCGGGTCCTGAAATAGCTGGTGCGTGAACCGGACGTCGCGCGCGGTGACGGCGCGGCCGTCGTGCCAGCGGGCCAGCGGGTTCAGCGAAAACGTTATCCGCAGCGAGTCGGAGCTCCACGTCCACCGCTCCGCGAGCCGCGGGCGAAAGCCGTAGTCGCCCGTCGTGTTGAGCGAATCGCCGATGTCCGCGAGCCGGTCGAAGATCAGGTCCGAGACCTGTCGTCCCTGGATCGACCCCACCAGCGGCGGGATCAGCGCGTCGACGTCGGCGGCGACGGCGACGACGATCGTGCCGCCGGTGACGGCGCCGGAGTCCGCGCGCCGCTCGCACGCGCTCAGCGTGAACAGGAGGATGCCTGCGGCTGCGGAGCGTTTCGCGATCGATCGCATCGCCGGAAGATTGCGCTTCACCTGCGCCATGTCCATTGCGGATCCTCGAACGCCGGCAGGTGACGCGCGAGCGCGCGCGCCAATTCCGCCTGCGCGAGCGGCTCCGGCTCGATGCCTTCCTGGTTGAGCGCCGCGCGCAGCGCGTCGTGCAGCTCCGCCGGCCGGGGAGCGCGGCCGAGGGCCTGCTCCAGCGTGGCCGGAGGGGGAGCGACGCCCCCGCCGGCGAGAGCGGCCAGAGAGGACTGGTCGTCGGCGATCAGGATCGATCCGTGCTGCAGCATAGCGCCGGCTTCGCGGTATTGCGCGCTCCCGACGAGCTTGCGTCCGCCGGCGGTGATCTCACCGGGAGTCGCCGCGGCG
>JANLGX010000205.1 GCA_024654005.1 Gemmatimonadaceae bacterium
CAACCCGCGCGCGGCCGCCATCGCCGAGCTCGTGTTGTGGATCGGCTACCTGCAGTGGCACTTCCGGACGCGCGGCCACGTGCTGCCGAGCCAGCCCGTGCTCAAGAACTTCAAGAACATCGAGTGCCGCGACGCGGTGCTGGCCTGCGACCGCGTCGAACCGCTCCTGGATGACAGCGGACAACCGGTCACCCGCTGGGACGGCGTCACGACCAAGACACACCCCGTGACCGGCGAGCAGGTTCCCGATGACTCCGCGCGCGTGCAGGTGGAGCGCTACATCAACCCGCGACCGGCCGAATGGCCCGCGGCGGACTTCGTCGTGGGCAACCCGCCGTTCATTGGGAACAAGCGCATGCGCATCGCGCTCGGCGATGGTTATGTAGAATCGCTGCGCGGCGCGTGGCCGGATGTGCCTGAGACATCGGACTTCGTCATGTACTGGTGGCATAAGGCGGCGACCCTCACGCGCGCCGGCCACCTGCGCGCGTTCGGACTCATCACGACCAACAGTCTGCGGCAAACATTCAACCGGCAGGTCACGGAGTTCCACACGACCGGCAAGAATTCGCTGCGATTGCGCTTCGTGATTCCGGACCACCCTTGGGTGGACAGCGCGGATGGGGCCGACGTCCGGATTGCCATGTCGGTTGGGGACCTCCGAGAGACTGACGGCGTCCTGCACGAGGTGATCGACGAGCGCGACGGTGACGAAGGCGAGGCGCAGGTGACACTCTCAACCCGGCGCGGCCTAATTCACCCCGATCTGACGGCAGGTCCGAACGTCAGCGCTGCCCAGCGGCTCCAGGCTAGTTCAGGCATCTGTTTTCAGGGGATGAACCTCGTCGGCAAGGGCTTTCGCGTCACGCCCGACGAGGTGCGGGACATGGGGTACGACCTGTCGGTCCTGCCGGACGTGATCAAGCTGCATTTCAACGCGCGAGATTTCATGCAGAGCGGCGAGGCCATCTACGTCATTGACTTCTTCGGATACACTGCCGACGAGGCCCGGGCAGCCCACCCCGCGTTGTATCAGCGGCTCGTCGACCGTGTGAAACCAGAAAGGGACCACAACAACCGAGAATCGCGCCGTCGCAACTGGTGGCTGTTCGGCGAACCTGTCGGCAAGCTGCGGCGCGCGTGGCAGGGACTTCCGCGGATCATCCTGACGCCCGAGACTTCCAAGCATCGCGTCTTTGCGTTTGTCGACCTGCCGTTCTGCCCGGATCACTCGATCTACGCAGTGTGCATCGGGGACGCGTATTGGTTAGGCATTCTCTCGTCGGCCGTCCATTTACATTGGGCAGACGCTGCGGGTTCCACTCTTGAAGACCGCCCCAGATGGCGGAATTTGACCTGCTTCAACCCGTTCCCCTTCCCACTCTCGTCCGGCGTGCAGGATGACCGCATCCGCGACCTCGCAGAACAGCTTGACGCGCATCGGAAGCGGCAGCAGGCGGCGCATCCGGAGTTGACGCTGACGGGCATGTACAACGTGCTTGAGAAGCTGCGCACTGGGGAGGCGCTCACGGAGAAGGAGAAGGTCATTCACGAGCAGGGGATCGTCTCGGTGCTGCGGCAGTTGCACGATGAACTCGATCTGGCGGTGCTCGAGGCGTACGGGTGGAGCGATTTAGCGCCGTTGATGCACGCGGCGAACGGTCATGGCGCCGCCGCCGCGGCGGGCCTGAAGGCCACGCCCTACGTACCGTCCGCGGCCGCGCCGTCTGGTGTGTCCGATGCGAGGCAAGCGCTGGACGAGGAGTTGCTGGAACGACTCGTCGCGCTCAACGCGGAGCGCGCGGCGGAAGAGGCGCGCGGGCTGATCCGCTGGCTGCGGCCCGAGTTCCAGAACCCGGCGGGCACGACCGCGCCCACGCAGGCCGGCCTCGATACGGGTGATGGCGAGGTGACGGAGCAGAAGGTGGCGGCGAAGAAGCAGGCGTGGCCGAAAGACCTGACCGCCCAGGTGCGCGCGGTCTCCGCCGCGCTTGCCGCCTCCCCCGTGCCGCGCGCGGCA
>JANLGX010000208.1 GCA_024654005.1 Gemmatimonadaceae bacterium
GGATGACGAGGAATTCCTCGAGCGGATGGCGAAGCCGCTCCGCGCGCCGGTGGAGCTGAGCGCGGGGTTCGAGGCAAGAGTGATGGCCGCGGCGCGGAACCGCGAAAGCGCGAGCGTGCTCGCGTGGATCACGCGCCCGCGCGTGCTGCGCCTGTCGCCCCTTGCCGGGCTCGCCGCAGCGGCCGGTATAGCGCTCGCGGTGCTCACGGTCGAGCGCGCCGGCTCCGACCGCGTGGCGACCCAAATTGCCGCGACGGCGCCCGGCGCACCCGTCGCCGCGGCCGATACGATCAAGCTCGTGCAATTCATGCTCGTCGCGCCCGAAGCGCGCACGGTGTCCCTCGTCGGCGATTTCAACGACTGGGATTCGACGGCAACGCCGCTGCGCGAGGCCGCTGACGCCGGTGTGTGGACGATCACGGTCCCGCTGTCAGCGGGGAGACATCAGTACGTCTTCATGGTGGACGGCAATCGCTGGACCCCCGACCCCGCGGCGCCTGTCGCCGTGGAAGACGACTTCGGAATGCCGAACTCGGTGATCACCGTAGGGGAGAGCGCCACGTGAGCGGGATGATCTCTCGCGGTATCGCGATCGGCGTGGCGCTGCTCGCGCTCGCGCCGGCGCCGGCTTCCGCGCAGGACACGCGGCTCTCGGCTCGACTCGACGCGCGCACCGCGTCCGCGGTCATGCGCGTCGTCGACTCCGCGCGCGCACAGGCGCTCCCCACCGAGCCGCTCGTGCAGAAGGCACTGCAGGGCGCGGCCAAGCGTGCGCCGTCGGAGCGCGTGCTGGCCGCGGTGCGGGAGCTGCTGGCCGAGCTCGGAACCGCTCGCACGTCGCTCGGTGCCCGCTCGACCGAGGCGGAGCTGGTAGCTGGCGCCGGCGCGCTGCATGCCGGCGTTCCCGCCGCGACGCTCACCAGGGTGCGCGCGCTGCGCGGCGGTCAGTCCGTGACGGTGGCTCTGGGTACGCTGGCGGACCTCGTCGCGCGCGGCGTTCCGGTGAACGGCGCGGTAAGCGCGGTTCTATCGCTCGTCGAGCGCCGGGCCACTGACGCGGATTTCCTCGAGTTCGGCAATCAGGTGGGCAGGGACATCGCCGCGGGAGCGCCGCCGGCGGTCGCAGCCAGGGTACGGTCCGGCGGGCCAGGTTCGTCCGGCGCGCGTCCTGCAACAGTGCCGGGTCGGCCCGACAACGCCGCGCCACGCGGGCGCGGCCGACGCCCCACGGGCCAGGTCAATCCGGGGCGTTCCTAAGCACCCACCTACGGCCCCAAAAAAATTTGCGCACTCTGAAGGCGTTGACCTGCGTTGCGCTGTGCGTGTGTCCCGCGGTTGGCCGGGCACAGACGTGGGTGTACCTGGAAGCGGGCGGCGCGCGCGTCCGGTACGGTGACACCCTCAACGTGACCGCGGGCACGGTGAGCGCGAGCGCGAATGCGCTCACGCCTAATGCGAGCGTGTCCGGCCTCATCGCGGCGTCGACCACGCAGCAGTCGAGCTGGACGATGTTCGGCAGCGCGCAGGGATCGGTGCTCACCCCCGCGCGCGGCGCGTTCCGCGGCGAGCTTCATGGCGGCGGGTCGCTCACGACGTACGGCGAGGGCGCCGGCAGCGGCCAGCTGCTGGGCGGCGCGCGGCTGCATTTTGCCCGGCGGGCCGCGGGCGCATGGGTCGGAGCGGGCGCGGGCAGCGTCAAGGATCCGATCGGCTGGCGATCCACCAGCGTGGCCGAGATCGGAGGCTGGCTGCAGCTGCCACGGACGGTGGCGGAAGCGGTGGTCCTGCCGGTGCGGATCGCCGGTGGCGTCCGCTACACCGACGCCGAGGCCACGGTGCGGTTCGACAACTCGCGCGTCGAGCTGACTGCCGTGGCCGGCTTGCGCTCCGCCATCGCCGGGTACGACGAACCCGCGACCGCCTGGGCGAGCGTGAACGCTACATCCTGGATCTCCTCCGCCCTCGGAATCACGGCGGGCGTCGGCAGCTATCCCACCGACCCCGGCCAGGATCTCCCCGCGGCGAAATACGTGTCGCTCGGTGTTCGATACAGTCCGCACAGTCCGCGGAGCGTCCGCCGTCCGCCCACCGTGCTGTCCGCCGACGTCCTCGGCGCCATTGCCCGGGACGCTCCACCCGCCATGACGGTGACGAGCGGCCCGGCCGGACGCAGGACGATCAGCTATCGCTTGCCGGGCGCCCGGCGCGTGGAGATCATGGGCGACTTCACTGACTGGACCCCGTTGCAGATGAGCCCGTCCCAATCCTCCGGGAGCTGGGCGATCTCGTTGCCGGTCACGAGCGGAGTGCACCAGGTCAACGTCCGCATCGACGGCGGAGAGTGGACCGTGCCGGAGGGGCTCACGGCAATTCGAGACGAATTCGGGGGCTCGGTAGGGATCCTCCTGGTCCCCTGACACGGATGTGACGGATCGAAGGAATGCGCGGGTCTATACCTGCGTAACCCGTTCCATCCAGTGCAGGAGGCAAAGATGCGAAGGGCGACACTCATAGCGGCCTTGCTGGCGCTTGCTGGACCCGTCTCGGCACAAGGCACGGTGGAAGACCTGACGGCGCGTCTGCGCGCGGTTCTTCCGGCCGAAGTCGCGGACCGCGTGATCGCGACGGTGACCGAAGCGCGCAGCCGCAGGCTGCCCGCGCGCGCTCTCGAGCAGCGCGCGCTGATGCTGGCGCGAAAGGGCACCGAGCCCGGGTCGATCGCGCGCTCGGTGGCCGAGCAGTCGCGCGCGATGGGTGAGGCCAGGGCCGCGCTCGCGCGTGGTCGCGCGGGCCGTCCCGCTGACGACGACGTAGCCGCCGGCGCCGAAGCGATCCGGCAGGGAGTGGCCGGGGCCGATGTCAGCGAGCTGGCGAAGAGCGCTCCGTCCGGCCGATCGCTCGCGGTACCCCTGTTCGTGATCGGTAGTCTCGTGGACCGCGGTCTCCCGTCGGATGCCGCGCTGGCCAGCGTGCTCGAGCGGATGAACGCGCGCGCAACCGACGCGGAGCTGGCGCGCGTGCCGGAGCAGGCGGTTGCTGCCAGAGCCCGCGCCGAATCGGCGCGTGCCGCTAGAGCGGGTGCGAGACCAGCACCTCCGGCCGCGGGCGGAAGAGGCGCGGCAGGTGGAACCGCCCGCGGCTCGCCGCCGGCGAATGTACCGCCGACCGCCGGTGGGCGCGGCCGGCCGTCAGGCAGAGGACGCCCGTAGCACAGAGAACGCACGCGCTCGAAGAAGTTCACTCAAACACAGGTTGGAGAATCACGATGATCAGAAAAATCTCACGGGCCGTGCTCGGCTCGCTGCTGGGAATCGCGGCTGTCACCGCGTGCAGCGACTCCACCGGCACCAACATGGGCAAGCTGACGGTGAAGATGACGGACGCGCCATTTCCGTTCGCGGAAGTGAGCAGCGTGGACATGTGGGTGGTCCGCATCGACGCGCGCACGCAGAGTGTCAGCGGGAGTGAGGCGAGCGACGCATCGGATACCGACGGCTGGACCACGATTGCTTCGCCGAACAGCTCGATCAATCTCCTGAGCCTGCAGGGCGGCGTGACGACCAATCTCGGCACGACCTCGCTGGCCACGGGGAACTACAACGGCTTCCGTCTCATCCTCGACACGCAGAAGTCGAGCGTGACGTTGAAGGACGGAACGGTCCTCACGGGCGGCAACGGGATCGTCTTCCCGAGCGCGGCGCAGACCGGGATCAAGATCAATCTCGACGCGCCGATCCAGGTGACGCAGGACAGCTCCGTGATGATCCTCGACTTCGACGTCGGCAGCAGCTTCGTCCTGCGCGGCA
>JANLGX010000194.1 GCA_024654005.1 Gemmatimonadaceae bacterium
GGTTGATACCGTCCAGCGTCTGCGTGAGCGCGGACGCACGGGCCTCGGTGATCCGGTGCATCAGCGTGGGAAACGTCACCGCAGCCAGCGCCGCGATGATGGCCAGGACGACGACCATCTCGCCCAGCGAGAAGCCGCGCCGACTGAGCGCCCGGCGTGAATTACTCAACATCCCGCGCTCGGCGGAAGCACGTTGTAGGTAAGCCCCACGAACCGGTTGGCGTCAGGCGGCGTCCAGCGGACCTTTCCCGTCTGATTGCCGTTGGCGGCGTCGCTCGCGACGTAATCCGCGATTCCGTCAATCCGGTCGTTCAGCAGAATGGCGTCGTCTTCCGTCGCGCTAAGAAGCACCAGCTCCACGACGCCCGTGGGCCCGGTCGGCTTGCGGCTGAGCGAGTCGCGAACGTAACCCAGACCGCCCGCCAGCGGCAGACCGCCGGGTGGAACCGGCTGCGCGATGTACGTGCCTCCCACCGTGTCAATCGTGCTACCCGCCCAGTCGTTCACCTGCCCGCCCGTATAGCTGTTCCCGCAGCTGTCCTTGTCGCTCGTGGTGATCTGCACGGCCAGGTGGTTCAACCGGCCGGGGTAGGACTTCGTGGTGCGCTTGAAGCGCACGATCGCGCTGTCGAGACGCACCAGTGACACGGCGGCTTTGCCGACCCGCTCGTCGTTCAGCATGTGGATGGTGCTCGGCACGATGATGGCCGCGAGTATGGCCATGACCGCGACCAGCATGATCGCGGCCACGAGCGCGAAGCCTCGCCGACTCCGATTACCGCGGCGCGTCAGCACGGGGTCCTGGGGACGACGATCCGGTAATCGAGCGTGACGAAGCCGAGTGCGTCCGGATTATTCCACTGCAGCTGCCCGGTGAGGTTGTTGGGCGACGCTGGGTCGAGATCCGCGCTGCCATCGATCCGTTCGTTGAGCTCGATCGCGTCCGCCCGCTGCACGCCGGTAACGGCGAACCGGATCCAGTGAAAGCGCTGCGTACCGCCGGTACTGGGAGGATCGCGGATGACGTCATCC
The DNA here is from genome assembly GCA_024654005.1 of Gemmatimonadaceae bacterium. Taxonomy (GTDB): domain Bacteria; phylum Gemmatimonadota; class Gemmatimonadetes; order Gemmatimonadales; family Gemmatimonadaceae; genus JACDCY01. Next base: position 1,033 of record JANLGX010000194.1, read on the forward strand.
TGAATGGTTCCGACGCCTTGCAGGGCGAACGAGTCCTTGGGGAAGACCTTGTTGATGTACGGGCCGCCGGCCGGCGGAGTACCCGGCCACGCGTTGACGTCCTGGTTGCTGTACAGCTGGCATGGGTTCGAGTCGGACAACGTGATAGGCGTTCCCAGATGGGATATCTTGCCCGGATTGCTGTTGATCTTGCTGCGAAACCGCGCGACCGCGGTATCGATCTGGGACAGAGTCTCCTCCGCGGTGTCGAAACGCTCCTTGTCGGGAACGGCCCGCACCACGGAAAACAACGCGAGCGAGATCAGCGCGACGACGCTGAGCGCGACGACTATCTCGATCAGCATGAATCCCTTCCGCCCGTCAGCAGCCATTGACCGCAACGTGATACGCTACGGTAACGAAACCGTTCGCGTCCGCCGGGCTCGTCCACCGCACGCGCCCGGTAGTCCTGTTGAGCTCGGACGTCGCCAGCTCACCGTCGACCAGCGAATTCAATTCGGTGGCGGACTCGAGCGGAACCCCCGTGATCTGTATGGCGGTGGTGCCGGGAGCAGCGGTCGCCGGCGCGCGCACCAGAGCATTCTGCACCCGGCCGAACTGATCTTCGCTCAACGGAAATCCGTCCGTTGAGAGCGGAAACCTATAATACGGTCCCAGCCATTTGTTGACGTCGGCGGTAACGTACGCCGCGCCGCAGCTGTTCACGTCAGCGGTCGTGATGGGAGTGGTGAGCTGCCTAAGGGTGCCAGGATTCAGCCCGACATCCTTTCTGAACGCCGTAAGGGCGTCCGCCAGCTCGCGCGTCACCTTCGCGGCATGGGTGACCCTGCTGTACCGGCTCTGCTCCGCGACCACGGGAAAGATGCTGGCCGAGAGCAAGGCAATTATCGCGACAGCGATCGCGACTTCCAACACGGAAAAGCCCTGACGTCGCACGAATGAGATACCTCCTGCGGTGGAGATGCTCCGCGCAATGGGTATCCCCTTCCCGCGGTTTTCCGCCCGGCGTAGGCGCGGCATCCCGCAAACCTTCCACCCGATAGACGATCGACGGTCCACCACGCAATCTGGAAGCGTGACCCCGGCAAGTCAATTTCCGCCCCGTCGCCCGGGTCCATCCCCAGGCACCATTGGGCCATCGCGCTCGTTACCCGTTGCGCGCGCGCGGGCTCCCCGCGGCGGTGCAAGGTCTCGCGCCAGATCTGGCCGAGTCGCAATTCGTCCTTCAGGGTGAGACTGTCCCCGAGAGCTGCCGGCCAGACGAACAGTGGGCCGTATTTGCGGGAGAAATACGCGGAAAGAAGTGAATCGGCGGCGGCGTACTGCCCGCGGCGCACGAGCTCTTCGGCCAAGGTGGCGATCTGGGAACGATTCTCGACATAGCCTTGCGTGAAAGCGTGCCGCATCCAGTAAGCCGCGATCTCGGGGCGGCCAGCGTTCAGGTACAGCGACGCGATCGCGCGCAACGTCGGTCCGTACGAGGGATATAGCTCCCGTGCCTGCTCGAGCTGTGCGAGCGCCAAATCGAGCCGGCCGTCAGTCTCCAGCGCGCTCGCGAGCGCGATTCGCACGCCGACGCGGGTGGGAGCAAGCTCCGCCGCGTGGTGCAGCGAAGCCACGCCGATTTCCCGGAACCGTGCATCACCGTAGTACGCCCAGGCGAGGAGAGCGATCCGGGCCTTCTGCAGTGCCGTCCTCTCGTTCAGGCGGTCGCGGCGCGTCTCGAGCTCGACGGCCGTGAACGCCCGCGTGAATGCCGCGTCGAGCGCCGCGTGCAGAGCCGGATCCTGCCGCATCTCCGGGAACTTGGGGCGGAGGGTCCGCAGGTAGGTGCTATACAGCAAGAAGGTGTGGTGCGTGTCCGGTGCGCGGGAAGCGAAAGCGGTGTTAAAGTCGCTGAGCATTGCGAGCGGGGGCTGGGTCGCCGTGGCGATCCGGCGGAGCACTCGCGTGAGGCGCAGCGTCTCGTAGCCGTGGATGTACAGCGTTGCCGCGAGCGCGAGCGCTCCGCCCGCCAGGATCAGACTGGATTGGAATCGCGCTGGCAACGGCGCCTCGAACCGGATCAGGGGCTGTTCGCTCGTGCGCGCCGCGACGTACGCGGCGACGGCGATCCACAGCATGGTCGAGTTCAGGTCGAAAAACCAGAAGAACAGGTATACGGCGTACCAGACGGTGAGCCCGATGAGCACGGCGCCTTCCAGCGGCGTCAAACTCCCCCGGCGCGCGCCGGAGATTATCGTCCAGCCGATCACCGACCAGAGCGCGAGGAATGCCAGCAGGCCGAACGCGCCCGTAGTGGCAAGCACGTCCAGATAGGCGTTGTGCGCCCGGTCCCAGATCAGCACATCGTCGGTGTACCGCAGCATTTCCGGGTCGCCGAAGCGGGACCAGACGAGGTGGTAGTTCTCCGGGCCGTAGCCCAGGAGCGGCCGTTCGCGGATGCCGTTCAGCGCGGCGTGCCACTGCAGAACGCGCGTCTGATCGACGCCCTGGGAGAGTCTTGCGCCGAGCGGTACCGTGCTCACCACGCGGGCGACCGCCGGCACGCTGGCGAGCAACGGGAGCAGCAACCCCGCGCCGAACAGCCCGATTCCAGCGGTCAGAACGAGCCGCCGGCGCGGACTGATCAGCAGCCCGTAAGTGACCAGTCCGGCGCCGAGCCCGGCGACTCCGCCGAGTATCGTGCTCCGGTTTTGCGCGAGGAGGATCGCGAAGAGCAGCGTGAGACCGGCCAGCAAGTAGGGGATGCGGCGGCGTGCCGGATCGAGCCCGCGCAGGAGGAACAGCAGGCCCAACGCGAGTCCGAGATAAATGGCTAGCAGCCCTGAATTGCCGATTGTTGCGTGGATGGCTCCGCCCCCCGATCCCTCCCACGGAATGCGAAGGACGTCCTGGTAATACTGGATCACGCCGTAGGCGGCGACAGCCAGCGCGACTCCGACGGCAGCGCGGAGGTACCGGCGCCAGTCGGCTCGGTCGAAAAAGGTTCGCAGCGCCACGTAGAAGGCGAACAGGTGGAGCCAGGCCCAGAGGCCTCCCATGCGCCCGTACTCGCCGAAAATGCTCCGCCACGGTGCGGGACTGAATGCGGTCGCAATCACGGTGGCGATGGTGAAGCCGAGCAGGGCCAGGAAGATCGGATCGCGACGGAAGGACGCGCGCGTGTCGTGGCGCAGCGCGAGCGCCAGGAGGCAGGCCGTCGCCAGCTCGACGAGGACCCGGAAAAAAATTGCGCGGGTCGTGACGAACGGGAACCAGGCTTGCGGGTCGATGACGACCGGGACGAGCACCGTCGCGAGCAGCAGCCAGCGCGCCGCCTTGAATGCCGGATGGTAGGAGCTGGTGCCGTCTGCTAGCGAGCGATGCGGGCTGGCTGAATCGGTCGAGGTCAAAAAAAGGTCGCCGGTGTTAGGCCGACGACCAGGCTACTGGTTTCCGCGGGTGCGGTCAAGGCGCTGTGTAAGGGGCCACGAGGAAGAACACGGTACCGAAGTTGTTCTGCCTAATGATCGCAGCGCCGGAGGGTAGATATCCCAGCCACATCACGCCCTCGTAACACACCCTTCGCGGCGCGTTACGACCAGCTTTCTCAAGGCCCTGTCTGCCGGATAGGGCCGCAATGGAACCCAACCGTACGTGGACGGCTTACCCCGTAAAAAAGTCGCCGGCTTTCGCCGGCGACCATGGTAGAGCCGAACTGCTTGCGCCGATTAAGGCTTGGTATACGGAGCCGCGAGGAAGAACACGGTCCCCGCCGAGTTCTGCCGAAGCAGGCCACTGATGGCCGGAAGGGTTTCATCCTTTCCGTCAATGACATTGTTGAGAGCTATGAACTCCGAGCCGGCGGACGCGGGAATACCGGTCAGCTTGATGGCGATATACGTATCGGTTCGGTCGTTGTCAGACGTCGAACTGTAGATCAAACAAGGTTCATCACCGATATTCGTAGCGTAGCCGGCAGACGGGGCCGGACAGCGGTACAGCGCGCTATGAATGAACGTGCCGGCAGCGGACTTGGAGATTATAGCAGTTCCGGCGATGTCCGTGGTGGAGGGATCTACCGTCCACTGCAGATACGGCCCCTTCCATTTGGGCACATCGTCGCTCCTGAAGACGACTCCGTCGATGCCCTTCTCGGTGGCTGAGATCACGTTGACCAGATCCTCAAGGTCCC
>JANLGX010000220.1 GCA_024654005.1 Gemmatimonadaceae bacterium
GGCAGCCGCTTCGGCGTGGCCGTGTCCGTGCTCGCGGTGAGCGCGTCCCTGCTGGTGAGTTACACCCGCGCGCGCGGCGAAGCCGTGGGGGTCACCGGCGCCGGCGGCGTGATGCAACGCGCCGAGCGGCTGGTGATTCTGGCGCTCGCCGGCCTGTTTGACGCGGCCGCGGCGGCGCGCTTCCACTGGGCGCCGGGCACGCTGCTCACCAGCGCGGTCACGCTCGTCGCGGCCGGCGCGCTGGGCACGGCCGTGTATCGCACGTATTCCATCGCGCGCACCCTCGCCGCGCGCGACCGGACCTGATCGCACGTAGGGCGCGGGCTTCAGCCCCGCCGAGGAGACTTCAATGGATCGCCGATCAGTCGAGGCGGAAGGTCGCGGAGGAACCGGGCGTCGAGGGTGGCCGGGACGAAGTGGGGCTCATACGGTGAAGCGCTGGCCACGTGGACGGCGAGAGGAAGACCATGACGGCCGCGGATCGCTATGATCTTCGTGCCTTTGCCACGGCGCGTTGGACCGACCGCAGCGCCCCCTTTTTTGCCCCGGCGTTCGTGGCGTCGACGAAAGCTTCGCTGAGATCAATTTTCCCGCGGTCGCGGAGGTCTTCGGCGAGGCGTTGGAGTAGGCGGTCAAGGCGGCCCGCTGCCAGAGCTGAAAGCGGCAATGGCAGGCTTGATACGGCGGATAGAGGCGCGGCAGATCGGCCCACGGCGCCCCGGTGCGCAACACCCAGAGCACGCCGTTGAGCACCGCGCGGATCCGTCCACAACCGGCCGCGACTATCGGGGCGACGGCGAGTTCGAAACCTCGGTTCAAGGATCGCCCCACTGAGCGTTGGTGAGGTCCATGCCGCGACGTACGACACCTCGCGGCTCGGTGTAACACCGCGTGCTACGGATTTATGAGATTGGTTCTAGGCACAGACCGGGTGTAGGATCTGCGTGCACCCTGTCCACGTTGAAGTCGGGCTATTCCACGATGTTCATCGTGTCGTCCAGACGTCCTGTCGGAGATGTGGAATGAAGCTTGATCTACGGTCGGTCGAACAGCAATTGGACAAGCGTGGAGATTCGGCAGAGGTACGAGAGGCGATCCGCAATTCGCGTATTTGCATCATTGATGATCGCATCGAGGATCTCAAAGGCCTGACGGACTACCTTCGTGCCGAGGGATTTACGAATCTTGTGGAAATCTCAAAGGTTACCTCGGTGGACGGCCTCATTTCGAAGAACTACGACCTCGTCATCCTCGATCTAACTGGAGTGGCCGGTGAAATTTCGCAGGATGACGGCTTCGGAGTCTTGGATTCGATCAAGACGGCGCGACCAGCGTTGCCGGTCCTTGTCGTGACCGGGACCACAACCCCACCAGCTAAGGTGGCGGTCGTCGCTCGTGCCGATCTGGTTCGGGCAAAGCCGGTCAAGGCCCTTGAACTCGTCAGCGACGTCGAGGCGCTGTTGCGTCCATACAAGGATCAGTATTGGGCCGCTTTGGAAGTACTAAAGGAGTTGAGGCGGATCGATGCCGACCTGTCTGGGCACCTATCGGCGACGCAGCGCCTCAGTCTTTGGTGGAGGCGTCGGCAGCTGACGTCTACACTTCGGGCACAATCTGGAAGCGCCATTGATGCGATTGTCGCTATTGGCCAGATCGTCGGCGGAGTTGCTGGGCCAGCGCTAAAGCTCGTCGACATTGCCCAGAAGTTCGGCCATTGAGGGTTCGGTCGTGATAACGCTCGACGGTGTTGTTGCAGTCTGCGATGCGGCCTTGACGTCCGATCAAGCGCGTGCGTGCCACGGATTCGCCAGGAACCTAGGCAACGTGCCCGTCTACCGACCGGCAGAACGTCGCCTGGCCATCTGTACGACCGCCACAAGGGACGGCACCGTGGCGGCGACGTGCAGAGAATTCTACAAGGCCCTTCCGGTTGCAGCGGGCCAAGCCGAGTGCCCCTTCGGAGTGCAGGTCCTTTATCAACGAATCGAGATTTCTGGCCGACCACTGTGCCTCTATCAACAATCTTCGTTCACGGCTCGACACGAGACAGCTCGAGAGTTTCCGCGGTCGCCCAAGAAGAATGCGGTTGCTGCGCTAAGTGCTCCGCAGCCTCAAATCGACCCTGCGGCG
>JANLGX010000224.1 GCA_024654005.1 Gemmatimonadaceae bacterium
GACACTTCCGGTGACCGTGCCGGTCGGACGACCGCGAGTGTCGTAGTAACCTGCTGCCTTGAGCGTGGAATTCACGCTGGCGCAGCCGGTCACCTCAGACACCGCAACGGCCGTCAACAAGAATCGGAGGGCCACCGTGCGGTTAAACTTCTGTCGATTCACTTGCGTCGCCTCACATCCGGTGGCGAGTGTCCTGTCCCAATGGTCGTATCTTTGACTTCGCGCGGTCGCCTCGTCAAGCGCAGGGCGCCCCGTGCGATCAGTCGAGCCTTCGCAACGCTGTCGCAGACAAACGGGGCGCCCGGCGACAGAAGGGCCCGCAACCCGCGATCTGCTCCTTCCTTCCTGGGGTGATCGGGTCTACGCTATGCTCGGCTCTCGCGAACGGCTCTGCGAGAAGACGCAGCGATCAGCAAGAAACGGAGAATGGCATGAGTGACATGGGCATGGGGGGAGCGGTCGTCGACAGCGAGGCGAAGGGCGCGCGAACCGAGCGGGTGGGTCCGCGGGATCTGCGCGACTGGATCGACAAGGTCGAGCAGGTGGGTCAGTTGCAGCGGGTGACGGTCCCGGTCGACCGGGACGAGGAGATGGGTGCCATCACCTACATGGCGCACCAGACGATCAACGCGCCGGCGCTGCTGTTCGAGCAGATCAAGGGCTGTGCGCCAGGATTCCGCGCGCTGTGGAACCCCATCGGGTCGAGCGTCGACCGGTTTGCGCTGGCGATCGGCGAGCCGACGGGACTCGGCGTGATGGAGATGATTCAGCGCTTCAAGACGATTCTCGGGGCGTCGACAATCCCGCCGGTCATCGTGGACGCGGCCACGGCGCCGGTGAACGCGAACCACATGCGGGGCAAGGACATCGACATCCGGAAGTTCCCGGCCTCGCGGCACTGGCCGCGGGACGGTGGCGAGTACATCGGGACGTGCGATGCCGTCATCACGCGGGATCCCGACGGCGGCTGGCTCAATGCGGGAACCTACCGGATGATGGTGCAGGGGAAGAACGAGGTCGGTCTCTACCTCTCGCCTGGCAAGGACGCGCGGCTGCACATCGAGCGCTACTGGAGCCGCAACGAGCCGTGCGAAGTAATTGCATGCTGGGGCATCGAGCCGGCCATGTTCATCGTCGCCAGCCAGACGTTCCCGAAGACCGTCTCCGAGCTCGATTACCTGGGCGGGGTGCTCGGTCGTCCGGTGGAAATGGTCAAGGGAGAGGCGACGAGCCTGCTGTATCCGGCGCGCGCCGAGATCGTCATCGAGGGTGTGATTCCGCCGAACTCGCAGCGGCTCGAAGGCCCCTTCGGCGAATTCACCGGCTACTACGGCCGGCCGGAGGATTTGGCGTACCTGATTCAGATCAAGGCGGTCCATTACCGCGACAACCCGATCAACACGCAGGCGCTGATGGCCGACTACCCGGCCAACGAGTGTGCGTTGCTCTATGCGATTGCGCGCTCCGCACGCGTGTGGAGCGACCTCGATCGCCTGGGCGTACCGGGCATCAAGGGGGTCTATGCGCACCCGGCATCGGCCGGCGGCTTCGGGGCCACCGTCGTGTCGCTCGAGCAGCGCTATGCAGGACACGCGGCGCAGGCACTGGCGCTCGTCGCGCAGGCGCCGGGCGGCGCCTATTACTCCAAGTGGCTGATCGCAGTCGACGAGGACGTCGACCCGTCGGACATGAACCAGGTGATCTGGGCGATGTG
>JANLGX010000226.1 GCA_024654005.1 Gemmatimonadaceae bacterium
GGCCGATCCAGTCGCGATTTGGACAAATGCGTCCAGGGATCCCGTGGTGCTTCGACCGCATCCTTCTGCCAGATTGGTGGGGATCGAAGCGGCAGACCGACGTAGCTGGGCCGTCAAGCCGAACCGCTCCGAGGGCGGGAACGGCTTGGTCGCGGCGTATATGTTTAGCACGAATGAGTGGGCTTTGCCCCAGACTTTTAGCCTTCTGAAATCCTGCATGTGATTAGGGGGTTGGCGGCAATCGCCGCGCGTACGAATCCGATAGCTTGCCACACTTGATCCGGCGCTGCTGAATCTCGCTCCGCCCCGTCAGTTAGCCGTCACTAATCACTAATCACTAATCACTAATCACCGCCCAATGTCCGCCCGAGAACGCGTCCCCCTCGTAATAGTCGAATACGACGCCATCGCCGCGAGGCTCGCGCGGCGCATTGGGGAGATCATCAAGCAGCGGCGCGCGGAAGGCTCCCACGCGGTGCTCGGGCTCGCCACCGGCAGCACGCCGATCGGGATCTACCGCGAACTGATCCGCATGCACCGCGAGGAAGGGCTCGACTTCTCCGACGTAGTGACGTTCAATCTGGACGAGTACTACCCGATGAAGCCGGACAGCATCCACAGCTATCACCGGTACATGTGGGAGAATCTCTTCTCGCACATCAACATCCGGCCGGAGAACGTGCACATCCCGCGGGGCGACGTCTCGCGCGAGCAGGTGGACGAGGAATGCGTCGTGTACGAGGAGGCGATCCGCCAGGCGGGCGGCATCGATCTCCAGCTGCTCGGCATCGGCAAGACGGGACACATCGGCTTCAACGAGCCGGGCTCGGGCATCGACTCGCGCACGCGGCGCATCGCGCTCGACACCGTCACGCGCCGCGACGCGGCGGCCGATTTCTTCGGCGAGGACAACGTCCCCACCGAAGCGATCACGATGGGCGTCGCCAGCATCATGGAGGCGCGCGAGATCGCGCTCGTCGCCACCGGCGAGCACAAGTCGGAGATCGTGCGGCGCGCCGTCGAGGGCGAGCCCGATCCCGACGTGGCCGCTACCTATCTGCAGGAGCACTCGAACGCGGTCTTCTATCTCGACCCCGCGGCCGCGGCCGAGCTGACGCGGGTGAAGACGCCGTGGGTCGTGGGCGAGGTGCTGTGGACGCGCGCGCGCGAGATCGAGGCGGTCATCTGGCTCAGCGAGGTGACGGGCAAGTCGGTCCTCAAGCTCGACTCGCTCGATTACCGCGAGCACCATCTCAGCGCGCTGCTCGCGCGCCACGGCTCGGCGGGCCCGCTCAACGGCGAGGTGTTCAACGCGCTGGTCGCGAAGATTCGCGGGCGCAGCAAGCTCCCGATGGGGAAGCGCATCATCGTCTTCTCGCCGCACCCGGACGACGACGTCATCTCCATGGGCGGCATCCTGCACAAGCTCCACCAGAACGGGAACGACATTCTGGTCGCCTATATGACTTCGGGGAACATCGCGGTCTTCGATCACGAAGTCCGCAGATACGTGGACTTCATTCGCCGCGCGGGGCTGGAGCTGGGCGTCACCGATCCCGCGTCGCCCACCCGGCTCGCGGCGATCGAGAAGTTTCTCGACGCCAAGTCTCCGGGGGAAGTCGACAGCGAAGAGGTCCTCATCCTCAAGCGGACCATCCGCGAAGCGGAAGCGGTGGCGGGCATCCGCACGTTCGGCATGGGCCGCGAGCAGGCGCGCTTCCTCAACATGCCGTTCTATCAGACGGGGAAGGTGCGCAAGGATCCTCTCGGCGACGAGGACGTGCGCATCGTGCTGGATCTGCTGGAGGAGCACCGGCCGGAGCTGATCTTCGTGGCGGGCGATCTCTCCGACCCGCACGGCACGCACCGGATGTGTCTCGAGGCGGTCGAGCGCGCTCTGGCGTCGTACGATGGCGAGACGCCGGAGATGTGGTACTACCGCGGCGCGTGGCAGGAGTGGAGCGTGAGCGACGCCGACGTGCTGGTGCCGCTGTCCGAGGACGAGCTGCGCGCCAAGATCACGGCGATCTTCCAGCACCAGTCGCAGAAGGACCGCGCGCCGTTCCCCGGACAGGACGAGCGCGAGTTCTGGCAGCGCGTGGAAGGGCGCAACCGCAACACGGCGCATCTCGTGGATCAGCTCGGGCTGCCGGAGTATTTCGCGATGGAGGCCTACGTCGTGCGGAGGAACGGCGCGCCGCTCGAGGTCGAGCCGGTGCCGACGAGCACGCTCAGAGTCGGGAGCGCCGGGGACTCGGGTTGACAGTTTCGCCCGGGCGCTCGCGCGGCAGTCTCAGGGTGAACGTCGATCCGCTCCCGAGCTTGCTCCTGACCGTGATGACACCTCCCATCTCGCGCGCGATGTCCTGACTGATCGCCAGGCCGAGCCCGACGCCGCCGGTAACGCGCGTCCGCAGCGGCTCGACTTGAACGAACGGCTCGAAGATGTCGTCGAGCTTGTCTCCGGGAATCCCGCGGCCCGTGTCGGCCACATTCACCACCACGTCGGGCCCGTCGATCTTCCAGTCGACGCACACGCGCCCGCCGTCGGCGGTGTACTTGATCGCGTTCGACAGCAGGTTGAGAATGATCTGCTGGAACTTCTCGCTGTCCAGCGTCGCCGTCGAGCGCCCGTCGAAGGACCGGTACTCGTACTTCAGGTCCTTCTCGAGCAGCTGCGGACGCACCAGCTCCTCGAGTCCCCGCAGCAGCGGATCGAGCGTGAACGTACCGTACGAGAACTGGACTTTGCCGGCCTCCAGCTTGGCGAAGTTCAGCATGTCGTTGATGATTCCGAGCAGGTGTGTCTGGCTGCGCTGGATGCTGCGAACGTCTGCCAGCTGCGGGGCCGTCAGCTCGCCGCGCACGCCGGTCTCGAGCAGCTCCGCGTAGCCGCTGATCGCGTTGAGCGGCGTCCTCAGCTCGTGGCTCATCATCGCGAGGAACTCGGACTTCGCCGCATTGGCGCGCTCGGCGGCGTCCCGCGCCGCTTCCGCGGAGCGGTACAGCTTCGCGTTGTCGATCGCGACTGCGGCGCGCCGCGCAAGCTCGGACGCCAGGTCGGCATCCGCTTCCGTGTAGTGCCGCGCGGGCGTGCTCGAGACCAGGCTCAGCGCGCCGATGACTTCGTCGCGCAGCTTCAGCGGCACGCAGATGTACGACTCGAGCTGCAGCTCCCGGATGAGGCGGAGATGCTCCTCGTCGTGCGCCGCGTTCAGGAGCAGCTCCTCCGGAATTTCCGGAATGAGCACGCGCTCTCCGGTGCGAATCACGTGCTGGATGCCCACGGGGGAAGCAGGGTCGGTTGGATACCGCGTTTCGATATCCTGCGCGATCCGGAGCTTCGCCGGGTCGGGATGCACCACCGCTACGCGGCGCACTTTTCCATCCTCGACCAGGTCCACCGCCGCCCAATCCGCTATGGATCGCGTCGCCAGCTCGGCGACGCTCCGCAAAGTGTCCTCGTACTCGAGCGAGGTCGTCAGCACCTCGCTGGCCTCGAGCAGAAAACGCATCCCGGCTTCGCGCCGGCTCTCGTCGGTGATGTCGCGAAGTATGCCGGCGAAGATCCGCCGGTCGCTGTCCCGATACTCGCCGAAGGAAATGCTGAGCGAGATCTCCTGGCCGTCGCTACGAAGACCCGGCAGTCGTATCTGCGACCAGTCCAGCCGGCGCTCCCCCGTGTCGAGATAGCGTTTGAGCCCGATCTCGTGCTGCCGGCGCATCCGCTCGGGCATGAGCAGCGTAAGCGGCTTTCCGAGCAGCTCGCCCTCGGCGTAGCCGAACATCCGGTCCGCGGCCGGATTGGCGAATAGAATGCGGCCGCCCTCGTCCATCGTGAGGATGGCGTCGGGGGTCGTGGCTACCACGCTTCTGTACAGCGCATCCGGCCCGTTCATTGGCTAGATATCAGTCAAGAAGCGCACCAGACTCGGGGGACATCGGGTAGAGGAGGCGAACAGATGCCTGAATCCAGACGGAAGACCGACGACGAGTGGCGGCAACAGCTCACCCCCGAGCAATACCGCATCGCGCGCGAGAAGGGGACGGAACGCGCGTTCACCGGCGCGTACCACGACACGAAGCAGCCGGGCGTTTACCGCTGCGTGGCCTGCGGCACGGAGCTGTTCCGCTCGGACGCGAAGTTCGATTCCGGCAGCGGCTGGCCGAGCTTCACGAAGCCTGTCGCGGGGGAGAACGTGAAGACCGTGGACGACGTGCGCCACGGGATGCGGCGGACGGAAGTGACGTGCGCCGCGTGCGACGCTCATCTGGGCCACGTTTTTCCCGATGGACCGGGACCCGAGCGCACGCGCTACTGCATCAACTCGGCGGTGCTGAAGCTCGAGCCGGAGTAGCCTTAGACCGTCGCCTCGATGAAGCTGCGAATGTCGGCGTCGCTGAGCGCCGGCTCCCCGGGTGAGACGTTGTCGAGCTTCCCCTGGTGCATCCACTGCTCGAGCTGGCCGACGAGATCGAACAGGTGCTCGAAGTCCTCGACGATGAAGAGCAGTGGCTGGTAGTGATCTATCTCGAAGTACTGGTTGACCACCCACTCGAGCTGGATCGGATAGCGCTGCACGGTCGGTGAGTCGACGCTGTGCGCCAGCTCGCCGTACGAGGAGAGCAAGCCGCTGCCGTAGGCCTTGAGACCTTTGCCGTCTTCCGACCGCATGAGTCCGAACTCGATCGTGAACCAGAAGAACCGCGCCATCGCCTTGATGATGCTCGTGGCGCGGCGCGCCTGCTCGTCCTTGTCGCGGATGTCCTGCACGCGGCGCACGGCGGTGTGCGCGGATTCGCCGAACCGCACGAGCGTGTCGGCGAACGCCTTGTCCGTGTGCATCGGGACGTGGCCGGCGATGTCGTGGAAGATGTCCGGCTCGGGCAGGTAATCGAGCGTAGCGCCGTCACGGATCGTGATCGTGGTCGGGAATTCCCGCCGGCGCAGGCAGTCGAAGAAGAGGAACGGCGGCACGTATCCGCTCACGGGCTTCGCCTGGAACCCGGTCCGCGGAGCCATGAACTTGTTGACGTCCTCGAGCCGCGGAATCCGGTCGGGCGTGAGGCACAGCGTTTCCAGGCCCTGCAGGAAACGGTGGTTCGCGTACTTCACCCAGCGGTCATGCATGCGGGCGTACAGCTTGCGCCACGCCTCGTGGTTGGCCTCGCTGTACAGCTCGTACGGCTGGTGGATGTACAGCTCGCCGCGACTCAGGGCCGCTTCGATGAAAGGGGCCTTGGTGGTCGTGAGTCCGGGGGGCTGCGATTGACTGACTTCCGTCAGGGGGAGAGCCATGGTTGCATCCTCAGCTTCTGGCCCGGAGAAATATAGGTGACTAGTGACTAGTGACTAGTGACTGGTAACTGCAAAACTGCCGCCGCGTTGTTGACGCAAGCTCATGCGTCAGGCCATTATACACTCTGTGGCAAAACAAGATTCTATCCAGCTCGAGGGCACGGTGGTCGATGTCCTCCCCAACGCGACCTTCCGCGTCTCCGTCAGCGAGAGTCATGAAGTGCTGTCGACTCTCGCCGGGAACATGCGCCGGTTCCGCATTCGGGTGCTCCAGGGAGATCGAGTGACGGTCGAGGTATCGCCGTACGATCTCACTCGCGGTCGGATCACGTTCCGACATAAGACCTGACAGGGTCACAGCGCTGCGCGCTGCCAGCTCGAAGCTGCCAGCTGCCAGCAAAGCGGAACAGCTCGGCAGTTAGGGCGCAGGTCGCAGCACGCAGCTCGCAGGGTAGTTCGCAGTTACTAGTCACTAGTCACTAGTCACCCCTCAGGGCTGCCATCGCCGTCTCCCGAAACACCTCTCGCCCCGCCAGCAGCCCGATCGTGACCGTTAGTCCGATCATCAACCCCGCAATCCCCAGGCTCGGCCCGATCGCCGGCGCGAAGGCGGTATCGAACACGAAGCGCGTGATCGCCCACCCGGCGGCGTAGGCCAGCAGCAGTCCCGTCGCGCTTCCCAGCACGCCGAGCGCGGTGTACTCGGCCAGCATCACCCGCGCGACCTGCGCGCGCGTAGCGCCTAGGGTCTTGAGCAGCACGCCTTCGCGCACACGCTCGCGCCGGGCGCCAGCGACCGCGGAGATCAGGACCGGCACCGCCATCGCGAGACTGAACAGCGCGAGGAAGCGCACGGCGACCGTCACGCGATCCAGGATCTTGCCGATCGTGTTCTGGATGAGCGAGAGATCGATGCTCGACACGTTCGGGAACCGGGCCACGATCGAGCGCTGCAGCCGCGCGGTCTGGGCCGCGTCGAGGGTCTTCGCGGTCACGATGAACTGCGTCGGCGCGCGGGCGAGCGCCTCCGGCCGGAAGACGATGAAGAAGTTCGGCTCGAACCTGTTCCAGTCCACCTCGCGCAGGCTGGTGATCCTGCTGGGCACCTCAACTCCCTGCACGTCCCAGACGATGACGTCGCCGAGCTCGAGCCTGAGATCGCGGGCGAGGTCCTGCTCGACGGAGATCGCGGACGTATCCGCCGCTGCGCCCGTCTCCGCGTCCCATCGGCCGGCGACGAGCCGCTCCGACGCCACGAGCGTGTCGCGGAACGTAGAGCGGTACTCGCGGCGCAGCGCCCAGCGCGCGCGTCTTCCCTCAGGAGTTCGCTCGATGCGGTCGTCGGTGACGGGCACTCCGTTGATGGAGCTGACCCGCATGACCACGACCGGCGCCTGCTGCACCATCCGCTCCGCGCCCGCGCGCACCAGCGAGTCGACGCCGGGCTCCTGGTCCTGCTGCACGTCGAAGAACACGACGTTCGCGCTGGAGCTGCCCACTCCCAGCGAAAAGCGGTCGAGCAGGCTCGATTGCACCACGTACAGCGTGGTCACCAGGAACGCCCCGAATCCGAGCGCGAGAATCACTGGCCGCGTCTGGTTGGCCGGGCGATGCAGGTTGGAGATCCCCTGCCGCACCACGTAGGGCCAGCGCGGCCGCACGACTCTGCGCGCGATCCACGACAGCAGCGCGGCGCTCAGTGCGAGCAGGAGCAGCGCGAGTCCCGCTCCGATGCTCATCGCGACGCCTTCGGTGAGCGAGCCGGTGCGCATGACGGCGATGGTCACGACGCTCGCGGCTATCGCGGCGTTGACGAGCAATCGCGGTGCGTCGCGCCAGCGCATTCGCAGCACGTTCGAGTCCGCGTCGCGCCGCAGCGTCTGCAGCGGCGAGATCTTCCGCAGCGCCAGCAGCGGACGCAGCGCAAACGCCAGCGCTACCCACGCCCCCACTAGCAGCCCCGCGACCATCGCCGACGGCTCTGGCCGGACGCTCACGTCCACGGGCAGAACGTCACTGAGCGCGATCGGCACGAGGAACTGCATGCCGAGGCCGAGCACGACGCCGAACGCGGCTCCGATTAGCCCCATCACGGCCGCCTGAAGCACGTACACCGCGAGCACCTGCCGGCTGGTCGCGCCCAGGCAGCGGAGAATCGCCACCGTGTCGATCTTGCGCGCTACGAACGCGTGCACTCCGCTCGCGACGCCGAGGCCGCCCAGCAGCAGCGCCACGAGGCCGACTACGCCGATGAACTGCGCGAGCTGCGCGATCGCGTCGCTGACGTTCTCCTCGGTCTGCTCGGCGGTCTGCACCCTGAGGTCGAGCGTGCGTCGCCGCGGCCTGACTGTGCGCGAGACCTGCTCCGCGATCTCCGGCGTTCGCGTTTTGCCCAGCACTTCGTAGCCCGCGGTGCTGCCGAACTGCAGCAGCTGCGTCTCGGCCAGATACCGCGCGGGGATGAACACCCGCGGACCGATCATCTCCGCGATTCCCGGCGTGCCCGGTACGTCGGTGACGGTGCCGGCGATCAGAAAGCGCGCGTAGCCCACGGTGATCGTGTCGCCGACGTGCGTGTCGAGCGCGACCAGCAGCGACGGATCGATCAGCGCGTGCGCGCCGGTCTGCAGCTCTTTCCACTTGCCCGCGGGCTCCGTCGTGATCTCGCCGTACAGCGGATATTCCGCGCTCACCGCGCGGATCTGCACCAGCCGCGTGTTCCCCGTGCGCGGGACGAACGCCATCGAGGGGAAGTTGGTGGAGTACGCCAGCTCGATGCCGCTCTTCGCGAGCGAATCGAACAGCGAGTCCGCGGCGGGCGTGAACGGGCGGCGCGCGGCGAAGGCGATGTCGCCGCCCAGCAGCGCGCGCGACTGCTCGCGCAGCGACCCGGTGAGGTTGGCCGCGAAGGAGTCGATCGCGACCAGCGCGCCGACGCCCAGCGAGATGGACGACATCGACAGCAGCAGCCGCCTGCGCGCGGTCCGGCTCTCGCGCCAGGCGAGCCGCGCGATCGAGCGCCACAGCCGCATCAGACCGGCCAGTCCTCGACCAGCGCGCCGTCGCTCAGGCGGATGAGGCGGCGCGCGCGCGACGCGACCGTCTGCTCGTGGGTCACCACGATTACCGTGGTGCCGGATTCGCGGTTCAGCTCGACGACAGTATCCATGATCATCTCGCCGGTGGCGCCGTCGAGGTTGCCGGTGGGCTCGTCGGCGAAGAGAATTCGCGGGGAATTGGCGAACGCGCGCGCGATCGCCACGCGCTGCTGCTCGCCGCCGGAGAGCTGGGCGGGGAAGTGGCTGCCGCGCTTGCCCAGCCCCACGCGGGCGAGGAGATCCCGCGCGCGAGTGGAAGCGTCGCGCTCGCCGCGCAGCTCGAGCGGCACCTGCACGTTCTCCAGTGCGGTGAGCGCGGGGATGAGCTGGAAGCTCTGAAAGACGAATCCGACTTTCGCGCCGCGCAGCCTGGCGCGGCCGTCCTCGGACATCGCGGTGATGTCGTCGCCGTCGAGGACCACAGTGCCGCGAGTCGGGGTATCCAGACCTGCGAGCAGGCCCAGCAGAGTAGTCTTCCCGCTGCCGGACGGCCCGGAAATGGCGACGAGATCGCCCTGCGGAACGGTGAAGCTGACGTCCTTCAGCGCCGTTAAGCTTGAGGAGCCGCTCTGATATTCCTTCGTGAGGTTCGTGGCGACGAGCATGAGAATCCTTTGGATCGCGGTTATCGCAGTAGGCGTGGCGTGCGCGCCAGATGACAAGAATACCGTGCGCGCGGACGTGGAGCAGGCGAGCGCGGATAGTTCGCGCCCCTCTGCGCCGAGCGAGTCAGCCGCGCCCGCGACGAAGGTGCTGTTCGTGGGGACCAGTCTGACGGCGGGTTACGGGCTCACTCCCGAGCTCGCGTATCCATCGGTGGTTGCGCGGCTGGCGGAGGCTGACGGGTTGCCCATCCAGCTTACCAACGCCGGGCTGAGCGGCGAGACCTCGGCGGGCGCGCTGCGCCGGATGGAGTGGGTTCTCCGCGCACCCGCGGACGTGATCGTCATCGAGACGGGCGCGAACGACGCGCTGCGCGGGCTAGATCCTGATTCCACGCGCGCGAACCTGAAGCGCATCATCGGGCGCATCCGCGAGGCGCAGCCGGCGGCAGAGATCGTGCTGGTGCAGATGGAGGCGCCGCCGAATTACGGCATCGGCTACGTGCGGCGCTTTCGCGCGATGTACGCCGACGTCGCGCGGGACGAGGACGTGGTGCTCGCGCCGTTCCTGCTGGACGGTGTGGCGGGATTGCCCGAGCTGAACCAGGCGGACGGCATCCATCCCAACCGGCGCGGCGCGGAGCTGGTCGCCGCGAACGTCTGGAAGGCGCTCAAGCCGGTGGTGAAGAGGGCGGAGAGCGCCGGCGGGGATTAGCACTTGCGGGTGGTTTGGCGGGGTCACATCGTCTGAGCGGAGGTCATATGCCGGGTCCTGTCGCTCGCGCGCGTGGTATTCGTCGCTGGTCAGCGGCCGTTTTTTGCGCGGCCCTGATCGTCGGTGCTGCCGAGACCAGCGCCCAGGCGACGACCTCGGAGCTTCACGGCGTCGTGCTGAGCGCAGCGGGCGATCCGCTGAGTGACGTCGCCGTCTCGATCGCGGCGGGCGACTTGAGCACCCGAACCGACGCCGATGGACGGTTCAGCTTCGGAGCCGCGCCCTGGGGGCAGGTCCGGCTGCGGCTGCGCGCGCTCGGCCACGCGCCGCTGGACACGCTCATGTTGCTGCAGAGCGGGCTGGCGTACACGGTTCGGCTCCGGCTCGCGCGGTTCGTTCCTCAGCTAGACACGGTGCGCGTGGAGGCGACGCTCGCGTACGGCAAGCCGGCGCGGTACCGCCACACGGGTAAGTTCGACGATTTCTACGAGCGGCGGGCGAAGAAGCCGGGGTCGTATTTCACGCGGGAGGACATCGAGCGGTCCGGCCGCAGCCAGGTTTCCGAGCTGGTGTCATCGGTGGCCGGAATCACTCTGGGATACCGTCTCAGTCCCAGGGGCATGGAACCGCATCTCCGGGTGGCGAGGTGCACGGGGACCAGCGGTCCGCGGGGGTCCGGGTATGGCTGGTTTGCCGTTTACCTCGACGGGCAGCGCCTCCGTGCGGATCCGTTAGACGTGCTCGGCGAGCTCAAGACGAGCGAGATAGAAACGATCGAGGTGTACCGCGGCGTCTCGCAGCTCCCGATCGAGGCCGTCGGCGACGCGTGCGCAGCCGTGTTTATCACCACCCGCTACACCCCGGGCTCGGTCCTCGACACCAACCGCTGAGACCGCCCGTCCGTGAGCAAAACCGGGCTCCCGCCCGGTTGCAGGACGCCCCAAAATCCGCTAAATTCAAAGGCTGTCTTGGTTTATGGCCGCTGCACGCGTCTCCGGGCGGTGCAGCTAACGTTTTTGAAGGAAGATCAGCTATGGCAATGCCCGCAACCCAGATCCGCCGGGGGATGGTCCTCGTCCACAACGGTGAGCCGTGCCGCGTGGTCGAGTTCCGGCATCACACGCCGGGGAATCTGCGCGCGATGATTCAGACGAAGCTCAAGAACCTGCGCTCGGGGTCCAACTTCGAGCACCGTTTCCGCGCGTCGGACACGGTCGAGAAGGCGTCGATGGAGACGCACGATCTCGAGTTCATGTACCAGGGCGGCGACACTTACCACTTCATGAACACCGAGAACTACGACCAGATCGAGCTGGACGAGGAAGCGCTGGGCGACAACGCGCAGTGGATGCAGCCGGGGATGCGGATCCAGGCCGAGTACTACAACGGCCGGCCGATCGGCATCCAGCTACCGAACTCGATGGTGTTCGAGATCGTGGATACGTCGCCGGTGATGAAGACGGCGACCAAGACGGCGTCGGCCAAGCCGGCGAAGCTGGAGAACGGCGTGACGGTGAACGTGCCGGAGTTCGTGGGCACGGGTGAGAAGATTCGCGTGAACCCGAACACGGGGGAGTATCTCGACAGAGCGAAGTAGCCGCCTCTGTTGATTCGCTCCCCGAGCGGGCTTAGAATCACTCAGTAGCACATGGTGGCTGTAGCTCAATTGGTTAGAGCACCGGTCTGTGGCACCGGGGGTTGCGGGTTCAATTCCCGTCAGCCACCCTGAAAAAAGCGGTCGAAGTCGGACCGTCGTTGTTAGGTCCGTAGCTCAATTGGTAGAGCACCGGTCTCCAAAACCGGGGGTTGCAGGTTCAAGTCCTGCCGGGCCTGTGGGAGGAGAAGTGATTTGTGATTAGTGATTGGTGATTAGTAAGTGCTCGCTGTCACTCATCACCAATGACCAATCACTAATCACCGCAGTATGGCGGTATCGTCTAGGGGACTAGGACGGAGCCCTCTCAAGGCTCAAACACGGGTTCGAATCCCGTTACCGCTATGTTGTTGCAGGATGCTGTCGAGGGGAAATGCGCACGGCCCCATCGTCTATCGGTTAGGACGGCACCCTTTCACGGTGCAGAGAGGGGTTCGATTCCCCTTGGGGCTACTGGGTCATGGACGACGGTTTTGCATTAAGCTGCTAGCTGCTAGCTGCTAGCTGTTTTTTTTAGGGGGCTGTAGCTCAGCTGGTTAGAGTGCCGGTCTGTCACACCGGAGGTCGCGGGTTCGATCCCCGTCAGCCCCGTAAGAGCGGTGATTAGTGATTAGTGATTAGTGATTAGTGATTAGTTACTGCAGTTCGCCGTTACTAAACACCAATCACTAATCACCTGCAGTTCTTGCCCTGGTGGTGAAATTGGTAGACACGCCATCTTGAGGGGGTGGTGCCGCAAGGCGTCGCGGTTCGAGTCCGCGTCAGGGCATGGAAGTAGCGCTATTGGCTGTTAGCTATTGGCTATTGGCCTAGCGGAGCAGGACCGGAACGGTGACGGCGGCGCGATGGGCAGTTAGCCAAGAGCTAATAGCCAACAGCCAACAGCCCGTTCCCCCGGCCACAGTAGCTCAGTGGTAGAGCACTCGATTCGTAATCGAGCGGTCGTCGGTTCAATCCCGACCTGTGGCTCTCTGCAGTACAATCGTTGCGATCAAAGTCCCACCTGTCCACGGAGCCACCTGATGAAGGCAGTTCGCGGCTTGTCCCTCGCGGTCGCCATGCTCGCATGCGCGCCCCTCCCGCAGACCGGCGACGTCATCCCAGGCTCCGGCGGTACGTCCGCCGCGATCACTCCCGCCGATCTCTCTGTGCGCATGTACGCCTTCGCGCACGATTCCATGATGGGCCGGGAAGCGGCTACCGAGGGCGGACTCAAGACGGCCCGCTACCTCGCGGCCGAAGCGGCGCGGATGGGTCTCGAGCCCGCGGGCGACGGCGGGACTTTCTACCAGCTCGTCCCCCTGACGCAGCGCGGCTACGATGAATCGCGTCAGATAACCGTGGACGGACAGCCGCTCACGATTTGGGCGGAATACATCCCGCGGGACGTGGGCACAACGCCGCGCTCTCTCGATGGCTCGACCGCGATCTACGGTGGCAACTGGGGTGACACGGCGTCGCTGATCTCGCGTGAGCAGGCGGCAGGGAAGGTCGTAGTCATCATGCCGGCACCGGGTGGCCAGGGTCTCGCCGGGCTGCCGACTCGCGCTGCGGTCGCCGCCCGCTTCCCCAATGCCGCGGCCATCGCCGTCGGCGGACTCGAAAGGCTGCCGGCCAGCACGATAGCCGCGCTCCGCGAAGGACGGCCGGGCTTGCCGCGGCCGGAAGGTCCGGCACCAGAGTCCCCGCTGTACATGTACGTGTCCGCGGAAGGCCTCAGGAAGCTGCTCGGCGCAGATCCAGCTGGACTCACGCCTGGCCACGTAGGCCGGCCCGTTTCCGGACAGCCCGCCTTCGGCCAGATGCCGCTGCCCATACCGACGTACAACGTAGTCGCCAAGATCCGCGGGAGCGATCCCGCGCTGGCGGGGCAGTACGTGGCGTTCGGCGCGCACAGCGATCACGTCGGCACCGGCCGTGCGGTCGATCACGATTCGCTGCGCGCCTACAACATGGTGTTCCGCCGCGGCGGGGCCGGTCCGGCCACGGCGCGCGTCTCGCCCGAAGGGATGCAGCGGATGCGCGCGATCCTCGACAGTCTGAGGGCGACCCGGCCGATGCGGCTCGATTCCATCTACAACGGCGCCGACGACGACGCGTCCGGCTCGGTGGGACTGCTCGAGATCGCCGAGGCCTTCGCGGCGCAGCCCGTCAAGCCGAAGCGCTCGCTCATCTTCGTCTGGCACATGGCCGAAGAGATGGGACTGATCGGCGCCCGCTGGTTCACGACGAACTCCACCGTGCCGCGCGATTCGATCATCACCGCGATCGTGGTGGATATGATCGGGCGGGGGACCGCGGCCGACGCGGAAGACGGCGGACCGAACTACCTACAGGTGCTCGGCTCCGGCCGCAGGTCGTCCGAGTTGGATGCGACCGTGAACGCCGTCGCCGCGCGCCCGGCGTTCAACTGGCAGCTCGACCGGTCGTTCGACGCGCCAGGGCATCCCGAGCGGTTCTTCTGCCGCAGCGATCACTACATGTATGCGCGCTTCGGAATTCCGGTGGCGTTCTTCCACACCGGCTCGCACGTGGACTACCACATGGTGACGGACGAGGCGCAGTACATAGACTTCGACAAGTTGTCGAAGGTGTCGAATTTCATGAAGGTGCTGGGCGAGAACATCGCGGACCGCGACCGGCCGTTCGTGCTCGACAAGCCGGCGCCGGATCCGAACGCCGCCTGCAGGCAATAAACAAGCATAACGCAGCGGGAGCTTGCATCTGAGGCGGGAAGCTGCATCGTTAGTGACGCGTTCCCGTCTCTTGCCGCGGAGGCAACATGTGCAACACGCCGGTCCGACCCGTCGCGCGCGTTAGGCGTGGCCTAGTCTTGGTGGCGCTCGCGCTCGGGTTACCGATCCTTGGCGGTTGTATTCCCGGGCCACCGGGCCCTGCTGGCGTTGCAGGGCCACCTGGTCCGTTAGGTCCGCCGGGACCTGCGGGACCTGCCGGCGTCGCGGGACCTGCGGGGCCCGCGGGTGCTGCGGGTGCGGGAGGCATCAGCGGATGGGAGAAAGTAGAGCTCACTCGCTTTGTCCACGCCGGCCAATTGGTGTCAACGGACGCTACGTGTCCGCCGGGGAAAAAAGTTGTTGGTGGCGGTTACGTGCTTCTCGGGACGAACCCGCCGGCTCATGAGCTCAGGGTTCTGAGTTCAGATATGCTCAACGATACGCATTGGCGTGTAATCGTCCACAACACCGGCACCCGCTCGCTCCAGTATTCGACAGTGGCTGTCTGTGTAACTGGCTGACGGCTCGTCGAGACCAACCCGATTGTGTCATGTAAAGACGGCTCCCGCGACGGGAGCCGTTTTACTTTTCGAGTAGCGCGGCTCAGGGTCTGGCGTGTTTCGCGGGGCATGTTGATCTGCTTGGCGTGATTCGTTATGGGCGCGCGGGCCCGGAATTGGTTCGATTCGGAGTCACCCGTAAATCCACGGCTCGTACCACACGGCCGAGGGCGCCGTGGGTGGGCGGTCGCTATTTTCACGACGTGCCGCTGACCGACTCTTCGACTCCACGCACCGCCGCCGCGCGCCGCGCGAAGCCCGTGCTCGTCAGGGAATTCACCAGTGGCGCGGTGCTCGGCGCACTCGTCTGGCTGGCCATCACGACGCTCGGGCTCAACGGGACTCTGCATTTGTCCGCCGCGAGCGGCCTGGCGCCTGCGGTGCTGCTCGGGGGATTGCTCGGCGTCACTCGCTACCGCGTGATCCTATGGTTGGCGGGTGGAGCGCTGGCGGCGCTGTTCGCGGTCGTCGCCTTCACGCCGGTCATCGTGCAGCCGGCGCGGGCGCTGGTTCGATCGGACCCGATGCCGTCACCGCCACTCACACTCGACGCGGTAGTGGTGTTGTCGGGCGGCTTGACGACGGAAGGCCTGGTGGGGTACAGCGGGGTCGAGCGATTGCTCTCCGGCATCCGTCTCGCCAGGTCCACCGGCACTCCTTCGCTGGTGACGACTCGCGTGCGACATCCGGCGAATCTCGAGGTCAGCTCCGACGCCGATCAGAAGCGGCTCATGGAGCTGATGGGACAGGGGCTGCGCCTGTTCATCGTGGGCGACGTGTTCAGCACGCGCGACGAAGCGCTGCGGGTGCGCGACCTCGCGCGGCAGCAACGGTGGGCTCGCGTCGCCGTGGTCACCTCTCCGTCGCACTCCCGTCGGGCGTGCGGGACTTTCG
>JANLGX010000234.1 GCA_024654005.1 Gemmatimonadaceae bacterium
GGGTCCGTTCTGGACGGGAGCAGTCGGCTACTTTGGCTACGACGTGGTGCGCCACTTCGAGCGCATCGGCACGCCTCCGCCGCGCAGCGGTGACGTGCCGGACGCGATGTTCATATTCACCCGCTCGCTGGTGGTGATCGACAATCTCCACGCCACCGCGAACATCGTCATCACCGTGCGCGTGAGCGCCGACTCGGGCGAGCCGCAGCTGCGCGAGGCGTACGACTCCGCGATGGCGGAAGCGGCCGAGCTGCGCGAGCGTCTCCAGGGTCCGTCGCCGCTCGAGCCGCTCCAGCTCGGGGAGGACCGCAAGGTCTCCGGAAAGTCGAGCCTCGACCAGCGACAGTTCGAGGGCGCCGTCGAGCGAATCAAGGAGCACATCCTCGCCGGCGACGCATTTCAGGTGGTGCTCACCCGCCGCATCGACCTGCCCGCGACGTTCGATACGATCGATCTCTACCGGGCGCTGCGCGCGATCAATCCGTCGCCGTACATGTACTGCCTGACACTGGACGAGATGGAGATCGTGGGCAGCTCGCCCGAGCTGCTCGTGCGGCTGCAGGACGGGATGGTCACGGTGCGGCCGATAGCCGGGACGCGGCCCCGCCCGGCAGCCGGCGCCACCCCCGACTACGACAGCATCGCGGCCGAGCTGCTGAACGATCCGAAGGAGCGGGCCGAGCACCTCATGCTGGTCGACCTCGGCCGCAACGACATCGGCCGCGTGGCGGAGTACGGTACCGTCGAAGTCACGGCGCTGCTGCGGGTGGAGAAATACTCGCACGTGCTGCACCTCGTGAGCGACGTCCGGGGCAAGGTGCGGAGCGGCGTCTCCGCGCTGCAGGTGCTCCGCGCTACGTTTCCCACGGGGACACTCACCGGCGCACCGAAAGTCAGGGCCATGCAGATCATCGACGACCTCGAGACGGTCCGGCGCGGCCCGTACGGCGGCGCCCTTGGTTACGTGGCGGCCGGCGGGGCGCGAATGGAGCTCGCCGTGACCATTCGGTCGTGCGTGATCGCCGGCGGCGTGGCCGCCGTGCAGTCCGGGGCGGGGATAGTCGCGGACTCGGTGCCCGAGCGGGAGTGGGTCGAGACCGAGAACAAGGCGCGCGCCATCATGTCCGCGATCGGGCGCATCCCGGAACGCGGCAAGAGGGACTGACGGTGCGCATCGGAATTCCGGGGTACGTGCGATTTCGCGTGGGGCGCGCGCGGGTGACCGCTTTGGCGGACGCGGAGCAGCCGGTGCGCGAAGCGCTGCGGCACGGCACGCTGTACGAGTACGCCGGCCGCCATCCGGACCGCCGCCGGATGAAGGGCCGGGGCGACGTGTTCGCGGCCCCGCTGCCGGGGCAGGATGAGTCGGTCGTGGTGCGGCACGCATTCCGCGGCGGCGCGCCGGCGCGACTGACGCGCGATCTCTTTCTTCCTCCCACGCGCGGCCTGCGCGAGCTGCTCGTGTCGCAGCGGCTCCGGGCGGCCGGCGTGAACACTCCCGAGGTCGTGGCGTACGTGACGTATCCCGCCGGCGCGATCCTGCGGCGATTCGACATCGCCACGCGCGAGATCCCGAATGGCGCCGACCTGTTTGCCTGGCTCGCGGCCACCGACGACGTGGGCGCGCGCGACGTCGTGCTCAACGCGGCCGCGGGCGCGGTGGCTTCGCTGGTGGCGGCGGGCGCGCACCATCCCGACCTCAACATCCGCAACGTGCTGGTCGCGCCCGGCCCCGACGGCGGCCTCGTCGGCTGGATTCTGGACGTGGACCGCGTGCGCTTTCACAGCCCGGGCTCGCCCACCGTGCGCGACGCCAACGTCACGCGGCTGCGACGATCGCTGAGGAAGTCCATGCGGCTGGGTCTCCCGATTACCGACGAAGAGATCGTCGCGATACTGGACCGCGTGCAGGAGCTGTCCGAGTGACGATCCCGCTGGACCGCGTGTGCATCGTGATGATGAGCGCGGTCGGCGACGCGGTGCACGTGCTGCCGGTGATCAACGCGATCAAGCGGCACTCACCGCGGAGCCGGGTCACGTGGGTCGTGCAGCCGGGACCGGACTCGCTCGTGCGCGGCCACCCCTCGGTGGACGATACCATCGTCTTCAACCGCGCTGCCGGATTGCGCGCCTTCCGCGACATCCGCGCCGCGCTCGACGCGCGCGAGTTCGACGTCGTCCTCAACCTCCAGGTGTACTTCAAGGCGGGCGTCGTGACCGCCTTCACGCGCGCGCCGGTGAAGATCGGCTTCGACAGGGTGCGGGCACGGGACATGAACACGATGTTCACCACCCACACGATCCCGCCGCACGCGCCACAGCACGTGCAGGACCAGTACTTCGAGTTTCTCGCTTACCTCGGAGTACCCTACGAGCCCGTGGAGTGGGGGCTCGGCCCGTGGCCGAACGAGCTACAGTGGCAGCGGGACTTCGTCGCGCAGTTCGACCGGCCGCTCGCGTCCGTGGTCGTCGGAACGAGCAAGGCGGTCAAGGACTGGGCGCCCGAGCGCTGGGCCGAAGTGTGCGACGCGCTGTACGCGGACCATGGGCTTCAGCCGGTGCTCGTCGGCGGCGGATCCGAGCGCGAGCGACGGGCGGAGCGCATCATCCTCGAGACCGCCAGGCACCCGCACTTCTCCGCGCTCGGCAGCGGCCTGCGCAACCTCGTGGGCATTCTCGACGCGTCCGCGCTGGTCCTCGCGCCCGATACCGGCCCGCTGCACATGGCCGTCGCCCTCGACCGGCCCGTGATATCGCTCATGGGCTACACCAATCCCAAGCGGAGCGGACCGTACCGCAAGTTTCACGATCTGATCGTGGATGCGTTCGCCGATCCCGGGGAGATCTACGACGCCTCGGCGAAGAACCGCCCGCGGGGCATGCAGCGCATCATGCCCCGCGACGTGCTGGATAAAGTTGACGTCTGGAAGATCCGCTATTCGGCAGCCGCGCTCTCCAGGCTTCCGAAGCGATAGCGCACGCCGACCTCGCGTAGAAGACCGACCAGGCGAACGAGCGGCAGACCCATCACCGCGAAGTAGTCACCTTCGATCCGCTCGACGATCGTCGCGCCGAATCCCTGGATGCCGTACGCGCCGGCCTTGTCCATTCCTTCGCCGGTCGCGACATAGGCATCCACCTCGTCGTCGTCGAGCCGCCTGAACGTGACCGCGACCTGCTCGGCGCCTTGACGGACGGCTCCGTCGTACGCGACCGCGACCGCGGTGATGACCGTGTGCGTGCGGCCGTTGAGCTGCCGAAGCATCCCGCCCGCGGCGGCGGGAGTGGACGGCTTGCCCAGCACTTCGCCGTCGAGCACGACGACCGTGTCGGCGCCTATGACGACCGCGTCCGGGTGGGCGCTCGCGACCGCCCCGGCCTTCTCCACGGCCAGCCGCAGCGCGTGACCGAGCGGCTCCTCACCGGGCTGCATCGTCTCGTCGAAGTTGGAAGGAACCACCGAGTGCTCGATGCCGATGAGGGTCAGCAGCTCGCGGCGGCGCGGCGACGCCGATGCGAGGACCACGTTCGGCCTCATCGCTCCAGCACCAGCGTGACGGGGCCGTCGTTCACCAGCTCGACGCTCATCATCGCGCCGAACTCGCCGGTAGCCACCGGATGTCCGCGAACCCTGAAGGCTTCCACGAACCGCTGGTACAAGGGGACGGCGATCGCGGGCGGCGCCGCGTCGATGAAGCTGGGTCGCCGCCCCTTGGCAGCGTCGCCGTACAACGTGAATTGCGATACCACGAGCACCGCGCCGCCGACGTCGCCGAGCGCGAGGTTCATCTTCCCGGCGTCGTCGCCGAAGATGCGCAGCGTGGCGATCTTGTCCGCCATCCAGTCCACGGCCTCGGCGGTGTCGGTCGCGGTGAAGCCGGCGAGCAGCAGCAGGCCGGGGCCGATCTCGCCCGTGACCCGGCCGCCGACAATCACACGGGCTTTCGAGACGCGCTGCAGGACTACGCGCACGGAATCCGGCTCCGGACCATATCCTGACGGAATCCCTTGCCGACGATCGTGGCTTGATCCCGCGGCTTATTCGACAGTGACCGACTTAGCCAGGTTCCTCGGCTGGTCCACATTCGCCCCGCGCTTGACCGCGATGTAGTACGCCAGCAGCTGCAACGGCACCACGGCGAGGACCGGAATCAGCATCTCGATCGTGGGCGGGATCCTG
This sequence comes from Gemmatimonadaceae bacterium, assembly GCA_024654005.1. Classification (GTDB taxonomy): domain Bacteria; phylum Gemmatimonadota; class Gemmatimonadetes; order Gemmatimonadales; family Gemmatimonadaceae; genus JACDCY01. The sequence goes on from JANLGX010000234.1 coordinate 4,181, forward strand.
ATCTCGTAGTCGATCTTCCCGTCGAGCGACGGCTCCTCGCCGGTGGTTATGGCGATCACACGCGCGCCGCGGGCCTTCACCTCCTGCACGTTGGACACGACCTTGTCGAACACCGAGTCGTGCGGCGTGATGAACACGACCGGCATCTTGTCGTCGATCAGCGCGATGGGACCGTGCTTCATCTCGGCGGCCGGATACCCCTCGGCGTGGATGTAGCTGATCTCCTTCAGCTTGAGCGCGCCCTCGAGGGCGGTCGGGAAGTTGTAGCCGCGGCCGAGGTACAGAAAGTTCGTGCTGTCCTTGAACTCCTCAGCGAGGTCCTCGATCCGCGGCGCCGAGTCGAGGATCTTCTGGATCTGCTCCGGCAAAGCGCGCATCGCCTCGATGATCTCCCGGCCGCGCACGACGGACAGGTTCCGCAAGCGCGCGAGCTTGAGCGTGAAGAGCAGCAGCGCGATCACCTGGCAGGTGAACGCCTTGGTAGACGCCACTCCGATCTCCGGTCCGGCGTGCACGTAGATGCCGCCGTCGCTCTCGCGCGCGATGGACGAGCCCACCACGTTCACGATTCCGTAGGTGAACGCGCCGCGGTTCTTGGCTTCGCGCATCGCCGCGAGCGTGTCGGCCGTCTCGCCCGACTGCGAGATGACGATGCACAGTGTCCTGTCATTGATGATCGGATTCCTGTAGCGGAACTCCGACGCGTACTCCACCTCGACCGGGATCCGCGCCATCTCCTCCAGCATGTGCTCGCCGATGAGCGCCGAATGCCAGCTCGTGCCGCACGCCGTGATCACGACGTTGTCGAAGCGGAGCAGCTCCTCGTCGGTCAGGTTGATTCCGCCGAGCTTCGACGTGCCTTCGTCGTCGAGCAGGCGGCCCCGCATCGTGTTCTCGATGCTCGAGCCCTGCTCGAAGATCTCCTTGAGCATGAAGTGGTCGAACCCGCCCCGCTCGATCTGGTCCAGGTCCCAGTCGATCCGGCTCACCTTCTTCGACAGGCGGCGCGAGCGCTCGTCGAGAATGTGGTAGCCGTTGCGGTCGAGCACCGCGATGTCGCCGTCGTCCAGGTAGACGACGTCGCGCGTGTGCGCCAGAATCGCCGACGCGTCGCTCGCCACGTAGAACTCGTTGTCGCCGATTCCCAGCAGGAGCGGACTCCCCTTCCTCGCCGCGACGATCTTATCGGGGTCGTCGCTGGAGATGACCGCGATGCCGTAAGTCCCCTCGACTTCGTGCAGGGCGTCGATCACCGCGTCCTCCAGGCTCCCCTCGAACGCCTGCTCGATGAGATGCGCCAGCGTCTCGGTGTCTGTCTCCGACACGAACTTGTGGCCATTCGCCTCCAGCTGCTTGCGCAGCACCGACGAGTTCTCGATGATCCCGTTGTGCACGACCGCGATGTGGCCTTTGCAGTCCACGTGCGGGTGGGCGTTGCACTCGGTCGGCGCGCCGTGCGTCGCCCAGCGGGTGTGCGCGATGCCGGTGTTGCCCTCGATGGGCGACGCGGCCAGCGCCTCCTCCAGGCGCGAGATCTTACCCGCGGCCTTCCGCGTCTCCAGGCCATTCCCGTTCATGACCGCGATGCCGGCGGAATCGTAGCCGCGATACTCCAGCCGGTGCAGGCCCTCTATGAGAACCGGGTTGGCGAGCTTGGGACCTACGTATCCCACAATGCCACACATAGAATCGTCGTTAGGGTGCTAGGCCAGCCGATCGAGGAGCGTCCTGGCCTCTAGTATCATATGCCGTGCCCCCGCTTCGTCGGGAGCTTCGGCGATTACGCGCACGACCGGCTCCGTCCCCGAAGGCCTGACGTGGAGCCAGCGGTCGGCC